>JBKJOR010000136.1:0-3026 GCA_046595575.1 Pyrinomonadaceae bacterium
AGTAGCGAGTTTGCCGATGCTCGGAAACTGATCGACGCAGGCTGTGTCGTTGCTCTTTCAACGGACTATAATCCCGGCTCGGCACCGTGTCCGTCGCAACCGATGGCGATGGCGATCGCGTGTCGATATCAGAAGTTGCTGCCGTCGGAAGCCATGAACGCAGCGACGATCAACGCCGCCCATGCAATCGGAGTAGGCGATACATGTGGGTCGATCGAGATCGGTAAGGTGGCTGATGTGATAATTGTAGAGATCGACGATTATCGGGAGTTGGCATATGAGTTTGGCGGAACTCCTGCGAGCAAAGTGATCAAGCGAGGCGAGATCGTCGGGCAGATCACCTAAGTAGATCTACCAGCCTCGACAGGTAACGGCGGCGGTTTTTAGCGGAAGAATAGATGAACGAGATATTCCTCGACGGAGAGAATTTAACTTTTCAACAGGTTGTCGCGGTCGCGTACGGCAAGCCAGGAGATCCGCGCGTACAACTCGCGGACATCGCAAAGGCGAACGTTCAGCGCGCCGCAGACGCGGTAGATACTTTGATCGAGCGCGGTGAGATCGCTTACGGCATAACGACGGGCTTCGGTGCTTTCAAGGACAAGATCATCAGCCGCGATGAGGTTGAGCAGCTTCAACGGAATATCGTCGTGAGCCACGCCGTCGGTGTCGGAAAGGCGTTTGACACGCCGACGGTGCGCGCTGTGATGCTGATCAGGGCAAACACTCTTGCACGAGGGTTTTCCGGGATCCGGCAAGAAACGATGGATCTTATCCTCGAGTGTTTAAACCTCGGTGTGCATCCGATCATTCCGGAGAAGGGAAGTCTTGGAGCCAGCGGCGATCTTGCACCGCTCGCACATTTTGCATGCGTGCTGATCGGAGAGGGACGAGCGGAATTCGAAGGCGAGGTTTTCACCGGAGCCGAAGTTTTGTCGAGAGCGGGTCTGTCACCTGTCAGTCTAAAGGCAAAGGAAGGACTCGCACTGACGAACGGTACGACTGTGATGACCGCGGTCGGACTTCTCGAAACGGCAAGGGCGATACGCCTTGCCGAGATCGCGGACATTGCCGGATGCCTGAGTCTCGAGGCGCTTCATGGGACGGTCTCGGCTTTTGACGAACGCATCCATGCACTTCGCCCACACCCACGACAAATAGACTGTGCCCGGAATCTTCGCGGCATTCTTTCCGAGAGTGAATTTGTCCGCGATTTCGATCCCGCGAACGTGCAGGACGCTTACACGCTTCGGTGTATGCCGCAGGTCCACGGCGCGTGTCGCGACGCGGTGGCGTATGCCGAGTGGCTGATCAAACTGGAACTGAACGCGGTGACCGATAATCCGCTCATTTTTATTAGCGATGCGGCGAGTGAGAGACAGGGGGACACGGAGCAACCAAGAGGAACGTCCTCTGCGTTAATAGAGGTTATCTCCGGCGGTAACTTCCACGGTGAGCCGCTTGCTCTGGCGTTTGATTATCTGACCATCGCACTTAGCGAACTCGGTAATATTTCCGAAAGACGTATCATGCGATTGACGGACGAGGCGTCGAACGCACATGTGCTACCAGCATTCCTGACCGAACATGGCGGATTGAACTCAGGCTTTATGATCGTCCAATACACGGCCGCCTCGCTGTGCACCGAGAACAAGATCCTTTCTCATCCCGCCAGCGTCGATACGATCCCAAGCTCAGCGAATGTCGAAGACCATGTCTCTATGGGAGCGACGGCCGCCCTTAAGCTGAGACAGGTCGGGGAAAATCTGGAACACATCCTCTCGTTGGAACTTTTCTGCGCCGCGCAGGCGGTCGATCTCCGTAGAAGAAAGATCGGTCAGAGTAAGAAGCTTGGTCTTGGCACGCGCGAAGTATACCGTTCGATCCGGAAACGGGTGCCTTTCCTCGAGCGGGACGAGTATTTAAAAGATCATATGGATGCTGTCCTCGATATCGTGCAGCGATTTAAAAGTGCATAGGAGTTCGCGCTGAATACTAATCACAAAAGCTCTATTTTTACCCGCTTTGCCCGACGGATATCAGCGGTGACCGGTCGCCCGCTGACGTTTGTACTGGCGGTTGTGATCATCCTTATCTGGGGAGCGACGGGTCCCCTTTTCGGATTCAGCGACACATGGCAACTAGTGATCAATACCGGCACAACTATCGTCACTTTCCTGATGGTGTTTCTGATCCAAAACACGCAGAATCGCGACACGGAAGCACTGCAGATAAAGCTCGACGAACTTATACGCGCAGTTAAAGGAGCCAGGAACGAGGTTTTGGATCTTGAAGAAATGGATGAGAAAGAGCTCGACGAAATCCGAGAAGAATATCTTGGTTTGGCGGATCGCGCGCGGCGTCAAATCTCGGAGAAGAAGGGGCGAACCGGAAAATAGAATGACACGATCGTTCGTACGTCCGTTTGCAGTTTTACCGCTTGCTCTGGCATTGCTTCTCACTTCGGCACTATTTGTCCTGACCCAGCCGCTCGAATCGCCATCGTTTGAAGCCCAATTGACGACCCGGTACAAGACTGCCGATCCCTCATGGACCTTCGAAGCCTTTTGTCCTGTATCTACGAATCTCGTCGCGGCTCGAGTACTTGCGGAATACGGAGCCATGTTCGCCGCAGGACATTCAGTCGTATTGCCTCCGACGTGTGTCTACGCCGGAGAGTCTGACGTCCTGCGGTTTAGGAAAGGGTTGATGACGAAGACGATCGAAACGGGACGAGTGCGGATCACTCTCCAGGCAAGCGCCGGCGACGCATTACGGAAGGCTCTCGACGAAGCTCAGACGACCGGCCTCGCCATCTCTCCGCTGGACGGCGCTATTGCCGGATCCCGTTCATACGGCGATACGCTGATGCTGTGGAACGGGCGCTTTTTCTCGGGACTTGATCACTGGACGCGCAACGGACGCTTAACTGCGGCCGACCGCGATACGATCAGCCGTCTCGATCTGCAAAAGCGCATTGAGAAAATAATGGAGTGGGAATCGCGAGGCATTTACTTCAGCACGAG
>JBKJOR010000358.1:0-3640 GCA_046595575.1 Pyrinomonadaceae bacterium
GGTTCGTCGTCTTCGAGTCGCGGGGCAACATCGCCACCGAGAACCCTCGCAACGCCGACAATAATGTCGAAATCTTTTTATGGGATTTTGCGCAGAGACGTATATTTCAGATCACCAATACAAAGAGCGTTCTGACCGATCCTTTTGGATCGACGAGTGTACTGAATGTTCGTGTCGATATTATCAATCGGCGTCCGGTGATAAGTAACGACGGACGCTGGATAGCATTTGCATCAAATGCGTATCCAAATTCTAACCCGGCTCCCACGGCTCCGTGCGTCAGTCCCAATGCAACCGACCCCGGCAACTTCGATGGAAACGCGTGTACGTCGCCGGCGCCTACGCCGACGCCCACGGGCAGTCCGTCGCCTACTCCAACATCGACACCTAATAACAACCCGCTGATTACGGACGCGAATTTGGAAATGTGGCTCTATCAGATCCCGGCCTACGGTCCGGCTGATCTGACGACCGGCGAAGAGTTGCCGGTGACGAATCTAGCGGGCGGGGCCTTCACGCGAGTTACAGATACTCCGGCGAGCCGTCCACCGCTGGCGGCCAGTTCGACATCTCTTGCGTTCGTCGCAGATGACAACCATGACGTGAGCATCAGCGACGAGGGCGAGGCGATTTCCTTTACTTCGACTAGAGATCTGATTCTCGGAGCGAACTCATTCCCTACCAGCGACAATGACGAGATCTTTGTCTATCGACGCGTATCCGGCGATCTCGCGGAGGGTGTCGGCGGCGGAGCGATCACGCAGGTTACGGTTACCGGCCGGGGTTCGATAGGTAGTCCGATCTACAACAAAAATTCGACAATTTCCGGCGACGGTACTCGCGTGGTATTCGCGAGCACGGGCGACGATCCGGTTCCTGCAACTCAGCCGACTCCGGCACCGAGCCCAGCCCCTCCGCCTCCGGCCAGTTTCGACTGCGGATCTAACCCGTCAACGAGCCGGAATGAGGAAGTGTTCTACGTTACCCTCAATACGGCCGGAGTGCCGATAGCACCGTGCCGGCAGATAACGACGACGACTCCGACGAACCCGGGCGATCCGGTCAATATACTTGACCTTGGTCGAAGGATGAGCCGAGACGGGCGCTTTGTTGCGTTCGATTCGTTCGCTGATCTAGCCGGCGAACATAGCGGAACGAACCAGCCAGGCTTTGCGAGTTACTTGTTCGATTCGACGATCGCCGGTCCCTCTGCTGCCGCCTCGTTTACCAGGTTCTTACCGAGAAGCGACGCCGATGCCGGAGCCGCTGGTGGAGACGTGCCGCGCTTTCCGGGCTTCACGGATTACGACGCCAATGGATTTCCGTCAACAATACTTCTCGAGACCCGTATCAATATCAAGCCCGACGGCACGTTCGCGACAACGGTAAGCGAGGGTCTGAATCCGGATCCCGCTCGACCGACTCAGATCTACAAGACTTCACAGCCACTCGTCGTTGCCTCGCCGTCTCCGACGCCGGCACTTACTCCGGCCTACACTCGAATAACAAAGTTCCCGATCTCGACTTCGCTCTTCGCGTTTACGCAGCCGATCCCAAGTAACTCGTCGACGCGAATTGCTTTCGATCTGCCTGCGACCGAACTGGGCACGGGAAATCCCGACGGTCAGAAAGAGATCTACTATCTATACTTGCCCGAGGTGATCAATCCGGGTGTGGCCGCATTCAGTTTTGCGACCGGAGCCAGCCGAATGGCAGTGACGGCATCGCCCGTTCCCACGCCGAGCCCGACCGCGACGCCGACGCCGACTCCAACGCCGACACCGAGTCCGACACCGACCGGTTCGCCGTCCCCGACGCCGACGCCGCTTCCCTCGCCGACTCCTGTCACGCCGCCCGCGGTTCAGGGATTGTCGCCGGGCAGCTTAGCGATATTGAATTACAGCCCGAGCACAAATCAGCCGATCGTCGCACGGACCGCAGTCGGATCGCTGCAACGCGCATTCACACTGCCGATCACGCTTAGCGGCGTGTCGATGACCATTAACGGTGTTGCATGCGGTCTGAAATCGGTGAGCCGTCACCAGATAATTTTCGTAATCCCGCCGTTCCTTTCGAGTGCTGCCGCGGGAACTCCTTATCCGGTGGTGATCAACAATCAGGGCACTGTCTTTAAGGGTAGTCTGACGATCGTCCCGGCGCGACCTGACATCTTTACCGATCGCCTCGTACCCGGCCCCTTCGGCCGTGCGCTGGCGTCCAATGTAACGAACCGCGTGCCGACAACGGAACCGTTCACCGTCAGGACTATCCGTGTCCGCGGAGGAACGCGCGTCCCGTCTGTTATCAGGCTTCGACTGACCGGAGTTGCGAACACATCTCCGGGAGTTATCACCGTCAGGATAGGCGGTGCACCACCGGTCCCGATCGTTCCTATACTGGCGTCCACGGGCGGTGTTCTTGTCGAACCAGGTGTTTACACGATCGACTTCCAACTTCCCGATTCACTTGCTATGGCGGGCGATCAACCGATCGTCGTAGAGGTGAGGCTGCCGGACGGGACAATATTCAGCTCTCGTCTGCAGGATACTGCTCCGCGGATATTCATCCTCTAGCAGCGGCTGACATGTACTGACAAAGGCGGGTTTCACGACCCGCCTTTCTTTTTGATCGAAGTTATAAATGTATTCGGTATTTTGTTATACTTAGCCCCATAAAATGAGAGGTTTTTCAAATAGCGAACGCAGCCCCAGCCTTATCGTTCCAGCAGTTTTAATTAAGTGATCTCATTTATTTAATATCAGGAGTCTTAACACAGTATGGCAGGAAAAGACGTAGCAACGATGAAGGTTTCGCATAAGGTATGGCGGAACGGAGAGATGATCGATTGGGACGATGCACGGATCCACGTTATGTCCCACGTCGTCCATTACGGCTCGAGCGTATTTGAAGGCATTCGCTGCTACAACACGGCCAAAGGATCGGCGGTATTCCGGCTGCCTGAACATATTCAAAGGCTGATGAACTCGGCGAAGATCTATCGGATGGATTCGAAGTTCAGTCGAGAGGAGATTATCGATGCGACCGTCGAACTAGTCCGCGAAAGCGGCCTTGACGAGTGCTATATCCGCCCCGTCATCATCCGCGGACTCGACGAATCGAAGCCGTCCTTCGGTGTCAATCCTTTTGGGAGTCCGATCGATACATACATCGCCACCTGGCAGTGGGGAAAGTATCTCGGTGAGGAAGCACTCGAGACCGGCATCGACGTTTGCGTCTCGAGCTGGACGCGGATCACCTCGAACGCGATGCCCTCGATGGCGAAGGCCGGTGCGAATTATATGAATTCGCAGCTTATCAAAATGGAAGCGATACTCGGCGGATTTTCGGAAGGCATTGCACTCGACGATCGCGGTTACGTTTCCGAAGGCTCGGGCGAGAACATTTTTCTAGTCAACAACGGTAAGCTGATCACGCCGCCGCTCGGGGCATCGATCCTGCCCGGCATCACCCGCGATTCCGTTTTGCAGATCGCACGTGAACTCGGCATCGACGTTCTGGAGACAATGATCCAACGCTCGGCTCTCTACCTCGCCGACGAAGTCTTCTTCACCGGCACCGCCGCCGAGATCACGCCGATCCGTTCCGTCGACCGGCTGGTCGTTGGGGAAGGGAAGCCAGG
>JBKJOR010000426.1:0-2654 GCA_046595575.1 Pyrinomonadaceae bacterium
GACCAACTTCGCATCCTTATTCAAATCGAGCGCTTGAAAGACTTCACGCAAGGTTGTGACAACCTGCATCCCGGCTACCGCAGAATGAATTGCTGCCGCCGAGTTACCGAGATTGTCCATGTCTGTCACAAGAGCTGGATTGTCGGTTCTAACTTTGGCGAGTACCACTGCAAAATCTGGATCAGCCAGAAGATCTAGGTAGACCAACCGAAGTTTTGCCTGGGCATCGGTCTTCTGTGTGAGAGTTCCAGAAGTGAAAATCCTCTGATAGTTAAACCGGTAACGAGCTATCATGGCGCCCGATTCGCTGGCTTCTAAAGGAAGCCTGACTACTGCGGTCGGATCTGCGTTCTTGAGCCTTAAGACTGTTTTTTGTGATTCTTGCAGTTCAACAGCCGTCGATACTGAGAGTTCGTTGAATGCCTCGACCAATGTCCCGGCATTGAAGTATGCGACCGTATCCCGAAGGGCTGCCTTGACCCCATACTGAGAAATGGGTTTCTCCTTATTTACCAAGATCACCGCGTACTGCCGAGCTCGGTTGTCATTCATCTTGGTAATCAAAATCGGGGTCGTGAATTCTTTAAAGTAGTTGAGATCAACAGAGTTTCTGCCGCCTCTGAACGCTGTCAGGGATACGCCGAGCACTTGCAGGGCGCGCTCACCGTTAGTGATACCAATCGCCGCGCCCATGCCCAAGTCAATAATGTCGGCGATCAAGTTGGTGGTCGCCCGCCCTGCGCTCAGGTCGCTAACATAGTCGCCGTAAAGGCTATCGATGGTAGCCAAGGAGTCTTCTACCATCTCGTCCCGAAGCTGTTTTGCCAGAGGTTGATAAACCGCGACATTTGGAGCTCCCGCGACACAACTCCCGCTAGATGTATAAGCGAAGCCTTGAAGGTTACACTCGTATTTCAGTTGGGAAACCGCAAGGTATGAGTTGATTTCCGCTGCGAGAAGATCGGGTTTGCTCATATTGGTTGACGGTCGGTTTTTGGCTGGACACGCGGTAAGGTTCGCAAGCGCAAAGCATAGTAAGAGAAAGATGCCAGTCTTCATGGATAGCTCCTTTGATAAACCGACGCAAAGATGAGCGCTTCATCTCTGCGGGCAAGTCACTTAGTAAATTGTCGCTAAAAACTTCCCTGGATGGTTGGGAGCTTGGGAACTGTGGAAACTCAGAAGTGCTTGGGAGTCCGCGCAGTTTTCAAGCTGAATTAAGTTATGGGTTACGGCTACAAAGGTCGTGTGTGTCGACCTGAATAACCACTTAATGCGGGAGCAGTAGTGCTTGATTCACAGAAACCTTACGACTGTTCCGATTACCTGTCAAGCTTTTCTTTCTCCCGATAGATCGTTGAAGTGAGACATGCCCCGAGCTCTCCTCGGTCATCGTCATCTGTCTACGATCTTGCTTCTACTGATATATGAGCGGACGGTATGAAACCTTTCACAATTTTGTTTGAGGGATCGCGGCTACTTTACCTGCGACTATTCTGACCGAAGGAATTGTAGTACTCGACCGGTGCGAGATCGTCGGTGAGAACGGGCAGGTCGCGAGGAAAGTCGTTGGTGTAGAGATGCGAGAGCATGCGCTCGATCTCCGCGTCGGCAGGCGCCGTTCCTGAGCCGCAGTCGGATTTGCATGCGACGATTATCACGTTCTGTGTTTCTTCGTCGCTCGCTTCGAGGTTCACTTTAAACAGCAGCACGCGCGGGAACACAGCCTCGTAGGTCGCGTATTCTGCTTGGAGAAATTTACTTTCTTCACCCAGGATCGCCGAACCTACGTTGAATATTGCGATGCCGTCGTCGTCGAGGACGCGGCTGATATTCCTGACTGCTTCGAGCGTCGTAAGGTGGTACGGCACGCTGAAGAGCGAGCCGAATGCGTCCATCAGTACCACGTCGTACTTCGCCGTCTCAGCACCGTTTAGAAACACCCGACCGTCCTCATGGATGATGTTCAGACGCGGATCGTCATCGAGACGAAAATACCGGCGGGCGATTTCGGTCATCTTCGGATCGATCTCGACTACGTCGATCGCTGCGTTCGGATAGGTTCTCAGATAATTGCTCGGAAACGTGTAGCCCGCACCGCCGATCATCAGCGTGTTCGCAAAACCCGGGCGGTAATGTCTCAACAGGTGATAGAACGGAGTGTACCTGAACGCGAGATCATCACCGTCGAGGTAGACCGCGGATTGGACGTAATACGGATCCGTCGCAAGCGCGCGCATGACGCGGCCGGTTTTCACATCGTTCATCCGAAAGACGCGGATGCGGCTGTATTCGGAATCGGTGTCGTAGAGCTCGTTCGTCCGCCAGAGATACCACGCACTAGCTTCGCTGGCCGCAATACCGCTCGCAAGTAGAACCAAGACTGCGACGCGTGCTGGGGTAAACGCGATCGGTGCGTACACGAGAGCAAGTACGAGCAACGAAGCCGCGATGATGTACAGAGTTCTTACGCTGCCGACGAACGGGATCAGAAAAAATCCGGCCGCAAATGTGCCGGCGATGCTCCCGACAGTGGAAAGAGCATAGAGCCGTCCGACCGTTGCGCCGGAATTAGCAAGAGACAGCATTCTTAGCTTGACTGCATATGGAGTGACAAATCCGAGAGCGACGCTAGCCGGTCCGAATAGAAAAAG
>JBKJOR010000022.1:0-13520 GCA_046595575.1 Pyrinomonadaceae bacterium
GAAACTGTGCGTCGTCCAAAGCGTCGTGCTTCTGAACAACTGGCGACCCAGATATCTATCTTCTTGCCTTTGATCTTACCGCCCGTATCTGACACCAGATACTGACCGCTGTATCCACCGGCATTCAGGCTGACCTTGGAACCCAATCTTAGAACTCTAGGGTCTGCCGCTATAATTCCGCGACGAACACCGTGTCCCATTGCCGTCCTGCCTTTCAAACAATATGCAGTTGCTACGAAAGATCCTCTCCTTGCTCCGGCCGATGACGCACCCGCCGAACCAACTCTACTTTCTGAGACCGTCTTCTTAACTAACTTCTTATCCTCTTCGACGACCTCTGCAACTACCTCTAAACTATCAATACTATTATTTAATTCTAACTGCGAATCATTCGCTGAACTGAGTGCGGTTCCTGTCTCGGTGCCGGCGTAAATAAATACGACGAACAAACCCATAAGCGACAGAATGACGCCTCCTCTGACGAGATTTTTCATTCAATATTCTCCTGTCAATTTTTCGCTTTACAAATATACAAAAGAGCCAAAGGAACACTGGTTCCCGATTCGGCTATTTAGTTTTGTAATTGTTTGTAAAACTAAAACGGCGGCCCATTCCACCTATTTCCAACCGATCGCGATTGAAACATGAGGGTGATGTTATCATTTCAGCCCCCTACTGTCCACCGTGCTAAATGCCGCAACCCCTTATGTTATATGCCATTGGTGTTTCGACCTGATTTTTACTGGCTGAGATCGTAGGCTTTCTGGTAGACTTCTACTGCCTTGGAATCAGGGCGCGTCAGCTTCAAGCCAGTAATCCAACCAGGATTGAAAAGAGGAAAATCGTATGCAGGAACGCCGTCAGGCAGCAAGACACGTCGTGTCTTTTCCGATCCGCGTAAGGTGGAAGAACGAAGAAGGGAAAGTGGTCGTCGAAGAGGGACTGACCGAAAATGTCGGACTTACGGGGGCTCTCGTATATTTACCGCGCATGCTGCCTACCGTCGGCGCAAAAGTTGACCTCACGGTCACGGAAAATACAAAGGACGAAGTGACGGTCGGGGCGCAAGTCATACGGCTGGAACGAAATGCCGCGCATCCGCAGGTCGCTCTAACGTTGACTGACGGCGTGCGTACATGGAAAAAGAAAGTCTGGGAACTGGCGGGCCAAACCCTTGCCGGCCAGACGCCGGATGAGGTCGATGACTGGTAAACTTATCGCATGAAAATTCTAGTTTTAGGGGCCGGCCGTATGGGATATGGTGCGGCCTTTGATTTGGTGCATAACTCGCCGGGTGTTTCCGCGGTCACGGTAGCAGATTTCGAATTAAAGAACGCGGAAGGTGTTGCGACAAGGGTGGGGACCTCACGCATTGAGCCCCGCCAGATCGATGCCGGAAAGTATGAGGACGCGAAGACGTTGCTGGAGGGCCACGACGCGGCGATATCCTGCGTGAATTACTGGTATAACGAATCGCTCTCACGTGCGGCGATCGAGACCGGAACAAACTTTTGCGACCTCGGAGGAAACAACTACGTCGTGGACTCACAGCTTGCTATGGACGCTGACGCGAAGACTGCCGGCATCAGCATCATTCCGGACTGTGGTCTCGCTCCTGGGATGGTTTCGATTCTCGCGATGCACGGAGCAGCAGAGTTTGAGGAAGTCGATGAGATCCACATTCGCGTCGGCGGTCTGCCGCAGGATCCGCAGCCCCCGCTTGATTATCAACTGGTTTTCTCTGTCGAAGGTTTGATAAATGAATACATCGAGGTGGCGCGCGTGATACGCGATGGTGAGATCAAGGAGGTGGGATCGATGACCGAGGTCGAGAGTCTTGCGTTCGATGGCTTCCCGCCACTCGAAGCATTCCAAACGTCGGGCGGTACTTCAACACTTCCGGAGAGTTTCTTGGGTAAGATACGCGAGCTCGATTACAAGACAATCCGTTACGCCGGCCACTGCGAGAAATTTAAGACCATGATCGATCTTGGGTTGTGTTCGAGTGACGAGATTGTTGTAGATTTTGCGAAGGTGACGCCGCGAAAAGTTTTCGGAGATCTGCTGCAAAAACACCTTCCTGCAGACGGACCAGATTACGTGCTCGTGCGGTTAGAATTTGTTGGCAAGAAAGATGGTGAATCAAAACGACTTCGCTACGACATCGTCGACAAACAGGATGAAGCGACGGGGCTCTCCGCGATGATGAGAACCACGGCGTTCCCGGCGTCAATCATCGCCCAGATGATGGCAAGCGGAGATGTGTTGATGCGAGGGGCAACTCCTCAGGAGAAGGCGATCGATCCGAATAACTTCGTCGCACAGCTCGCTAGACGTAATGTCGTAATTACAACCACCGTCGGTTGAGTAGTATCGCATCGTTGATAGCGTCGCCTTTAAGAAGTTGACTGCGTAACTGAAAGGGCAACATCCATCAGGTGGGCAAGATCGGTGAGACAATCGATCTCCTGGGTATGAACCATTCGATGGACAGATTCGCGAAAACCAAACGCGCGCAAAAAAAGGCTTCCCGTTTCGAGAAGCCTTGATAAATATAAATCCACTGTATTTAATTACACGCCGACTAGACGCGGATTAGCTTTTTTCTTGAGTAGCTTCCGCAACTTTAGCCGCGCTTTATGAAGCTGCGATTTCGATGTTCCTACCGAGCAGCCCAAGATGCGGGCGACTTCCTCGTGCTCAAAACCCTCAACATCGTGTAGTACGAAGACATTCTTGTATCCCGTCGGCAACTGATCGATAGCACTCTCCAGCGCGATCTTGTCGACGATCGGCATCTTGAACGGATTCTCTGTGCCGCGAACCGTTTGCTCCGGAGTTTCGCCCTCTTCCGTCGTTTTCTCAAACTTCACATTTCGTTTCCGAAAGTGCATGAGAACCTGGTTCACCGTCAGGCGGTGAAGCCACGTGGTAAAGGCTGAATCGCCACGAAAACTTCCGATCTTTCGATAGAGCTGAATAAAGACGTCCTGCGTAAGATCTTCAGCTTCAAAAGCGTTCTGTAGCATACGCAAGCAGATCGAATAAACCCTTCGGTGATGGCGTTGATAGACCTCCTCGAACGCAACCATATCGCCGCCGGCGGCCGCCTGAGTCAACTCGAAATCGCTCGCGGTTCCAACATTGGACAACGCTTTTGCCGACATTATGCTTTTGGCATCATCGGCAGCTTTCCCCTTTTGCAACACCGGATAATCTAAAATTTCTGTCGTCATTTCCTTGTTCCCCCTCGCCTAAAGCGAATCAATATGCGTGCCAAACGCAAATTTCGTCATTTAATTCACGAAATCTGCCAAGTTATGTTCCATTTTCAATGGGCATACCTTCGTATTCGCTAAACATCCAAGCAAAGATTCGCAACCAAAGCGTATAGGTGATGTTTCAATTGCTACACTGGTCAAACCCGTACGGATGCGTTACAAATTGGTGACCTGCGGTGAAGAATGCTAGTATCTTATTCCCATTTCGCTGAGTTTTATTCCATGAAGGTCCTTCGATCAAAGAGTCTCATTCTTCTCCTATCGATTATATTTTACGGGTCGATCGTGTTTGTTGCGCCGGCCATCACGGGCCTTGCGCAGCAACCCCCGGTTGCGAGCCAGGAGATATCAGAGATCGACGGTCAGCCCGTTCTGCTAAAGCATCTCCCGGATTTCGACCGTGTTCGACCCGGAGTTGTTCTCCTGAGCGATAAGGCAAATCTCGTCCGCCTTATTCCGATGGAGCCCGTGCTCGACGTGTTGGAGTTTCCGGTCGGAACAGAAGCAGCCACGGCAGATTATCCGCAAGGCAAGTTGTTGATCGTCGAATATACAAACCCTCAACTATCGGTGGAAGTGGACGGCAAGATCGGTCAGCACCTGGCTGTCAATCCGAAGTCTGATCTCGTCTACCGACGAATTGGCAATTACAACACTTTCGTCTTCGGGACGTCCGACGCGGTTGCCGCGGGTGAGCTGCTTGATCAGGTTAAGTACGAAAAGATGGTCCAGTGGTTGGGCGACGATCCGTACTTACTCAAACGCCTCGAGCGTTATATGTTGACGACTTCGCGCGACGTCATGCTGACGACGGTGTTCGTCATTCTCGGCGGTTTGGGCACTGCGCTGCTCGCGGGCATCGCGGCTGGATTTATCTTCTTTCGGGTACGTGATCAGAAAAGGGCCAGCAGGGCGGCTTTCTCTGATGCGGGCGGGCTGACGCGATTGAATTTGGACGGACTTTCGGAATAGGTCACGGGAGGCACGAAATAAGCTTCTCGATGTCGCCGCGATCGTTGTAAAAGTGCGGTGCTATACGGACCCGATCCCCACGCGGACTGACAACTACATTTTCCTTTTCAAGATGTTCGGCGACTGCATTGCACCTCAGCCCTCCGCGGTGCCGTATGCAAACGATCGACGATTTCTCACCCGGCGTGCGTGAGCTCACCAACTCGTAATCTTTTCCCGCCAGAAGCTCACAAAGATAGTCAGTTAGATCTTCAAGATGATCCTGGATCCGTTCGAGACCAGTTTCGGTCAAAAGCTTCGCGCTCTGCTCAAGGCCGTAGAACAATGATGAGCAGCCCGTACCGCTTTCCCACGCAAGTGCGTTAGGTTTGAGTGGCTGTTCACGATCATCGAAATCCCACGGCGTCTCAACGCTTATCCATCCCACAAATGAGGGATCGATCCTGTCGCGGGCCGCGTCCGAAACATAAAGTATCCCGCAGCCTTCCGGAGCGCATAGCCACTTATGGCTTGCCCCTGCCGCGACATCGATGCCGAGTCCGGGCAGATCGAAACCGCGGGCTCCGAGAGCCTGGATAATATCGACTACGAATAGCGCGCCGACGGCATGAGCTGCGCGTCCAATGCGTTCGAGATCCGACGCAAAGCCCGATGCGAACTGGACTGCACTGATCGCGACCAGCCGGGTGTTCGAGTCGATCATCGCAGTAAGTTCGTCGATGTCGATGCGGCCCTCACGCTCGGGTGCGAGCCGTAGCTCGACGCCGAACATGTCCCGGACCCGACGCCACGGATAGAAATTTGCCGGGAACTCCGCCGCGAAGCTGACAATGTTGTCATCGTCTTTCCAGGTTAGCCCTGACGCTACGGCGGCCAATCCATCGGACGTGTTCCGCATGAACGCCACGTTGTCGGCATCCGCACCAAGCATGTCGGCGATGAGTGAGCGAGCACGATTCTTGGTGGCAACCCAATCCGGGTAATTACGCGAACCGTTCAAAGCTACGTCATCAAGTTGCGAACGTACGGCGTCGACTGCGGTGATAGGGATCGGCGACACGGCGGCGCTATTTAAATACGTATATTTTTTTATCGCCGGAAACAGCGACCGGATATGCTCGTCCATCGGAAACAATCTTTTGACAAAGGCCGCGTTCACGGCTAATTTCTAACTTGGCGCCGGGCGGCCAACCGCTCCATGAACCAGTTCATCGAATAGCCCGATTATGTTTGATTTCCGCAGGAAAAACCAGTGCGAGTTTGGGTTCGTCTCGCCGGACGACGACCGGGATATCGAGGTCGTTCAGCTTCGTCGCGAGTCCCGTCAAGGAATCTGGTCGGAAAGCCTGCGGCTAGTCCGCGACATCTTTTTGATCATCGTTGTATTCATCCTGTTCGGTGTGTTTGCTGTGCAGCCCGTCGTCGTCGAAGGGACGTCGATGCTCCCTGAATTGAACGACGGTGAGCGGCTACTGGTAAACAAACTGGTCTATTACAAGATCCAAAGCGTCAGCTGGGGACATTTGGAGCGCGGGGACATCGTCGTATTCTGGTTCCCAAAAGAACCTGACAAGAGTTATGTGAAACGGATCATCGGACTTCCGGGCGAGATGATCGAGGTTCGTAATGGAAAGGTTATCGTCGACGGTCAGGAACTGCAGGAAGATTATCTCGACCTTGAGCACAACCAATCGCTGCCAACTTTTCCAGCGAAAAAAGTCGACGAGCATCATTACTTTGTGATGGGCGACAACCGTGATAATTCGTCCGACTCGCGCTATTGGGGACTCGTCCCGGAGAAGTACATCTACGGGAAAGCGTTCTTTCGTTACTGGAAACCCTCGAAGATGGGTTTTCTCGATCACGGCGAATATGAGGGTGGTAGCACAGAGAAGATCAACGACATCCGTGCCGTGCAGGAGTGATTCTTGTTCGTGTGATTTCGTGTGGGTTCGTGGTTTCAGATCTCAAACTGGGAGATTGGACCCACTAACTCACACGAAATCACACTAAATTCCCGGCTGTTCGATCATACGAAGGCACGCGAAACGGAGCGGAACTCTCGAGTGCTTAATGCGACTAATGACAAAAGCGATATTGGTTCTCGAAGACGGACGCACTTTCTCAGGTGCGTCTTTTGGCGCGGAGGGCGAGACGTTCGGTGAGATGGTATTTAATACATCGATGACCGGCTATCAAGAGATCCTTACCGATCCTAGCTACGCCGGACAGATCGTCTGCATGACGTACCCGTTGATCGGTAATTACGGCGTTAATGAGACTGACGTCGAGTCTCGCCGCCCGTGGGCCGAAGGATTCGTCGTACGCGAAGCGAGTCGCATCGCGTCGAACTGGCGTTCGACGGAAAGCCTGGACGACTATCTGAAACGAAACAACATCGTCGGGATCGAACACATCGACACTCGCGCACTCGTGCGCCATATACGTGACAAAGGAGCAATGCGGGCCGGCATTTCGACCGTCGAAACGGATTCGACAGTGTTGCTGAAGAAGATTCTCGCGTCCCCTGAGATGGCGAACCGCGAGCTCGCAAGCGCTGTAACGATCGATAAGCAGTTTGAATTTCAGGCAACCGTCGATGAGAAGTTTCATGTCGTCGCGTTCGATTTCGGTGTGAAGACGAACAGCCTGCGCGAATTCGCCAAATTCGGCTGCCGCGTCTCGGTAGTCCCGGCGGATACTTCGGCCGACGATGTTATAGCGCTCAAGCCGGACGGCATCTTTCTTTCGAACGGCCCGGGCGATCCGGCATCGATGACGAAAGTGATCGGGGAGATCAAGAAGCTCGCCGAATCGGCAACGCCGCTATTCGGCATCTGCCTCGGTCATCAGTTGATCGGTTCAGCATTCGGCGGCGAGACTTACAAACTAAAGTTCGGTCACCGCGGAGGCAATCAGCCAATAAAAGATCTGACGACGGGAAGGATCGAGATCACATCCCACAATCATGGATTCGCCGTCGACGCTGAGTCGCTGCCGGATCATGTCGAGGTCACGCACGTGAACCTGAACGACAACACCGTTGCTGGATTGCGGCATAAGACGCTTCCCGTCTTCTCGGTTCAGTATCATCCCGAATCCGCACCCGGCCCGCATGACTCGGAGTATTTGTTTGAACGGTTTGTTGAGTTGATGAAAAAGTGACTTCCCACCATGGCAGATCTAAATCTCGATCAACTAGCAGATTCTTGGATCGAACAATATAATCTCCGAACGCAGTCTGACAAGACAGCCGGATTGCCCTCGGATGCGATCGATCGAGTTTCAGATCTCGATCTCGAGGGAAATCATGCCACGCTCTGGACATTCATTCTGGCCGCATATCCGAAAGAAATGCCGGTAAGGGTGAAAGCGGTCTTTGCGGCGGGTCCTATCGAAGATCTCCTGGCACACTTCGGTCCGGAGTACATCGATCGCGTCGAAGCCCTTGCCCGTCGGGATCCGAAGTTCAATGATTTTCTAGGTGGCGTTTGGCAAAACGCGATGACGGATGAAGTCTGGGAGCGCGTGATAGGCGTTCGCAATAATGTCTGGTAGCGCATTTGAAAAAAGCGGTCGAGTGCCGAACTGCTTACACTTGGACCTTCTACCCTACTGACCGATCCCGAAAATGTACGGCGCGATCACCAACGACACGATCGACATCAGCTTGATCAAAATGTTCATCGACGGACCCGACGTATCCTTGAACGGATCGCCGACCGTATCACCTGTTACGGATGCCTTGTGCGCCTCAGATCCTTTGTAGACCATCTCGCCGTTGATAAGCACGCCCTTTTCGAAAGATTTCTTTGCGTTGTCCCAGGCACCGCCGGCATTCGATTGGAAGATTCCCATCAGTACACCGGACACGGTGACGCCGGCGAGCAATCCGCCAAGCACTTCAGGACCGAACGTAAATCCTACGAGAACCGGTGTGATCAAAGCGATCGCTCCCGGCATCATCATTTCGCGGATCGACGCCTTGGTCGAAATAGCCACGCACTTTTCGTATTCAGGCTTCGCTTTGTATTCCATGATGCCCGGGATCACGCGGAACTGACGCCGCACTTTCTTCATCATATCCATCGCAGCTTTACCGACCGCTTGAATACACAATGCGGAGAAAATGTACGGGATCATCCCGCCGACAAATAAACCGGCGAGGACATTCGCTTTGTAAATATCGATCCGGTCGATGCCGGCGATTCCGACGAAGGCGGCGAACAACGCGAGCGCCGTCAACGCGGCTGAAGCGATCGCAAATCCTTTTCCGGTCGCAGCGGTAGTGTTACCGACGGCGTCTAAATTATCCGTGCGCTCGCGAACTTCGGGAGGCAGCTGGCTCATCTCAGCGATGCCGCCGGCGTTATCTGCGATCGGGCCGAATGCGTCGATAGCCAACTGCATCGCCGTCGTCGCCATCATCCCGGCCGCCGCGATCGCGACACCGTATAGTCCGGCAAAATAGTACGAAGCCATAATGCCGCCGGCCAACGTCAGGATCGGAATTACGGTTGACTTCATTCCAACCGCGAGACCGCCGATGATATTCGTCGCATGACCTGTCGATGATTGCCGAATTATCGAGAGCACCGGCTTCTTACCCATTGCGGTGTAATATTCGGTCACAAAACTCATGATCGCACCGACGATGGTTCCGACGACGATCGCCATGAACACGCCCATCTTGTTGAAACTGGTCGTTCGCAACGCGATCTGCCCCTCGGGCAGCATCCACATCACAACAAAGTAAGAGGCGACGACCGTCAGGAGCATCGAAGCCCAATTTCCGATGTTCAGTGCATTCTGAACGCTTGATTTGTCGTCTTTGATCCGGACGAACAACGTCCCGATGATCGAGAAAACAATCCCCAGACCACAGATAACCATCGGCAACAAGATCGGCGACAGACCGCCAAACGCATCGTTCACCTTGATCTCCTGACCAAGCACCATCGTCGCCAGGATCGTCGCAACGTACGAACCAAAAAGGTCGGCGCCCATACCGGCCACGTCGCCCACGTTGTCGCCGACGTTGTCAGCTATCGTTGCCGGGTTACGAACGTCATCTTCCGGAATGCCGGCTTCTACTTTTCCGACCAGATCGGCTCCGACGTCAGCAGCTTTTGTGTAGATACCACCGCCGACGCGAGAGAACAGTGCGATCGACTCCGCTCCCAGCGAGAAGCCCGTGAGGACTTCGACCGCGGTCCTGACCTGGTTCGCACCGAGGTCTGCGAACATCGCAAGAAAGACGATGAACAGACCACCAAGACCCAACACCGCCAAGCCCGCCACACCGAGTCCCATCACGGTTCCGCCGGTGAACGACACTTTTAGGGCTTGTTTGAGACTGGTACGGGCCGCCTGCGTCGTGCGAACGTTCGCTTTGGTCGCTACCTTCATACCTATATATCCGGCAGTAGCTGAAAACACCGCGCCTACGATAAATGCGATAGCGATCACCCAACTCGAATGAATCTCTCGGCCGTTCACTTCGTGGATCGTGCCCGAATAAGCCAGTAACGCCGCGGTGAACAAGACGAAGATGCTGAGCACCTTCCACTCGGCCTTCAAAAATGCCATTGCTCCGTCGGCAATATAGCCGGCAAGCTCCTGCATTTTCTCGTCGCCGGCATCCTGCTTAGTCACCCAAGCCGACTTAATGGCCATCACGACCAATCCCAGGATCCCGAGAGCGGGCACTGAATAAATTACGTAATCGTTCATATCGTTTTTATGCTGTCTCTGCCGATCCCCCAAACACGATTGCAAATATGGGAACCGATCGAAAGTCCAGTGAATATCAAAACTACTGATTATCAAGTACAGGTAACTATTTGACAAATTAGAAACCGGTCATAATGTCAGTTTTGCCGCAGAAACGGAGAGACGCTGCGTTAAGAAACCGTTTTCGCGCTCTCGGCGTCTCCGCGACTCTGCGGTAATATTCCCGTGTGGAGTCTATTAAGATCAAATCGCAAGTGCGTGAAGAGATGATCGACATCACCGCGGAGGTGGAGAAACTCATTGAGAAATCCGAGGAGGGCGTATGCGTACTTTTCATTCAGCATACGACGTGCGGTCTGACGATCAACGAAAACGCCGACCCGGATGTGAAGTCGGACATGCTCGGCTTTTTGCAACGACTGATCCCGCAGTACGAGGCAAACTTCAAACACTTCGAGCACAACTCCGACGCTCACATAAAATCGTCGCTTGTCGGATCGAGCGTCACAGTCCCGTTCGAGGACGGCAAACTCCTAATCGGTCGATGGCAGGCTATCTATCTTTGCGAGTTCGACGGACCGCGAGAGCGGAAGGTGCTGGTGAAATTTATATGACGGCTGGATATTCGGGGAAGCCATTGTCACGAAAGCTGGGAATAGAATCGGGAATGATCGTTCTAACGGTTGGTGCTCCCGAGAACTACCGCGATCTGCTTACAGCGCTTCCCGAAGATGTGCTGATCATAGATGGCGATGCCCGGACGTCAACGAGGGCCAAAAGCTCGAGTGGGCCCGCGGACATCGTTCATCTGTTTACGAACAGTCGCGACGATCTGTTTCGCCGTGTCGCCGAATTCAAAAATTTGATCAAACAAGACGGTGCGATCTGGGTGTCGTGGTACAAGCGGTCCGCCAAACTATCGACCGAGATCACCGAAGATACGATTCGCGAAGCCGCCCTTCCTTTAGGCCTCGTCGATGTAAAAGTCTGCGCGGTCGATGACAACTGGTCGGGGCTTAAGTTGGTCATCCGAAAAGAGAATCGGAAGTGATCCGCTTCCTGTTTCGTCCATTTAGTGGTTTCTTTTTAAATCCAGACCACGAAACACACGAAACACACGAATAAGATCGTTGCGGGGACTAACTACCTACGCGTGATGAAATCGAGTATAATTCCGACACCCAATCCAAAGGAGTTTCGCTTTATGCCTACTGTCGATCCGCGAATAGACGCCTATATCGAGAAGTCTGCAGACTTCGCAAAACCGATTCTCACTCACATCCGAAAGCTCGTTCACAAAGCCTGTCCAGACATTCAAGAGACGATGAAGTGGAGCATGCCGCACTTTGATCACAAGGGGACTGTTTGCAACATGGGCTCGTTCAAGGAGCATTGTGCATTAGGTTTTTGGAAGCAATCGCTCATGGAACAGGATGCTTTCCCGGCTGAGAAAACCGCAATGGGAAGCTTTGGCCGCATCGCATCGATCAAAGATCTGCCTTCGGACAAGGTGATGATCGGGCTGATCCGGCAAGCGGTCGAGTTGAATCAGAAAGGCATCAAGGTCGCGAAGAAACCGGCAGCGGCGACGACGGAACTCGTTGTTCCCGGCGACTTGATCAAGGCGCTTTCGAAAAACAAGTTGGCAAAAACCGCCTTCGAACAATTCAGCTATAGCCACAAGAAAGAGTATGTCCAATGGATCGAAGAGGCTAAAACTGAACCCACTCGAAACAAGCGCCTCGCGACGACAGTCGAATGGCTGACTGAGGGCAAAAGCAAAAACTGGAAATACGAAAAATGCTAGATACGGGAGAATTCAGAAGTCAGAAGTCGACCTGCCAGAAGGAACGCCGATGACTTCTTGTTCCGACTTCTGAATTCTGACTCCTGACTTCTGAATTCTGACCAATGACCACTGACCACTGACAACTAGAATATGACTGACCCAATCCTTATAGCAAAAAAAGACGCAGCTGAATTTTTCCTTCTGCCGGAGATGTCGAATCGTCACGGCGTTATCACGGGTGCGACCGGCACCGGTAAGACGGTGACGCTGCAGCGACTCGCCGAAAGCTTTAGTCAGCGCGGCGTTCCGGTTTTCATGGCCGATATCAAGGGCGACCTGACTGGCATCAGCCAGCCGGGCTCGATGACGGGCAAAATCGGTGAGCGGATGACGATGCTCGGTATTACCGACGCAAAGTTTGAAGGCTCGCCGGTTACGCTCTGGGATGTTTTCGGAAAGCAGGGTCACCCGCTTCGCGCGACCGTGTCCGAAATGGGGCCACTCCTTGTCGGCCGGATTCTCCAACTTAATGACACGCAGGAAGGGGTGTTGACGATTGCGTTCAAAGTCGCAGATGAGAACGGGTGGTTGTTGCTCGATCTGAAGGACCTGCAATCACTACTCAATTTTGTCGGCGAGAATGCCGAGGAATTCACCCTGAAGTACGGCAATGTGTCGAAGGCTTCGATCGGGGCTATCCAGCGCGGTTTGCTGCAATTGGAGCAACAAGGTGCGGCCCAATTTTTTGGTGAGCCGGCCGTAAGACTCGAAGATTTTATTCAGAACCTCGGCGGAAAGGGTGTCTTGAATATTCTCGCTGCGGACGATCTCATAAATTCGCCTAAATTATATTCAACGTTCCTGCTCTGGTTGCTATCCGAGCTTTTCGAGATGCTGCCCGAAGCCGGCGATCTCGACAAGCCAAAGCTCGTCTTCTTTTTTGATGAGGCTCACCTCCTTTTCAACGACGCTCCGGCGTCCCTGGTGGAAAAGATCGAGCAGGTCGTGCGACTGATCCGATCGAAAGGGGTCGGTGTTTATTTCGTGACGCAGAGTCCGGCGGATATACCGGACAAGGTGCTCGCGCAGCTTGGCAATCGAGTCCAGCACGCATTGCGGGCATACACGCCGAAAGAGCAAGAGGCGGTCAGCGTTGCGGCCAAAAGTTTTCGAGAAAATCCGGCCGTCGATACCGTGAAGGCTATCACCGAGCTAGGAGTCGGTGAAGTGCTGATCTCCACACTCGACGCGAAGGGTGTGCCTACCGTTGTCGATCGAGCCTTTGTTGTCCCGCCCGTCAGCCAGATAGGTCCGGTGACTGCGGACGTTCGATCACAGTTGATAACTTCATCGCTCGTGGCCGGTCAATACGAACAGGTAATGGATCGCGAATCGGCGTTTGAGATCTTGTCGAAGCGCGCCGAAGAACGTGTGGCGGTGGCTGCTGAAGCTAAAGCCGAAGCCGATGCCGAGAAAGCAGCAGAGAAGGAGGCAAAGGCTGAACGTGCTGCCGCTCGTGCACCGGACACCCTGACGGAATCGATCACGAAGAGCGTCGTCCGGTCGGCGAGCAGCAGCATCGGCCGGTCGATCGGGACGCAGATCGTACGTGGTGTTCTCGGCAGCATCTTCGGCGGAAAATCGAAATCGAAGAGCAGTTGGTTTTGAGAAATGCGAGTGCGGAGTGCAAAAGCCTGCGCGTGAGCAAGGGCGATATGCTCAATGTTGAGTTGCTCGCTTTTGAT
>JBKJOR010000077.1:0-2691 GCA_046595575.1 Pyrinomonadaceae bacterium
CTCCACGAGACCGCATTTATCTAGACACGTCTTCCAAGCGCAGAGAGCGGAGATCTTTCTTGTCCTGCGAACTCTAAGGTCTGTGCGTTAGAATTATCACAATGCAGACAGCGTTCATTCACCATCCCATTTACGAAAAGCACGACACCGGTCCCGGCCATCCCGAGACATCCGAGCGTTATCGGGTTGTGGTCGATGCGATAAAGGCCGACAAGAAGCTGATGGCGGAGCTGGTTGAGATAATACCCGATCAGGCGTCGCAGGGATTGATACAGGCGACCCATACGAAAGAGCATTTCAAACGAGTCGAGGGCGCTTTCGAAAATGGACTCCATCGTCTGGATCCCGACACGATGATCTCGATGAAGTCTTTTGATGCGGCGCTGTATGCTGCGGGTGGAGCCATTACTGCCGTCGACGCGGTAATGCAGAGTGAAGTAAAAAATGCCTTCGTAGCCGTCCGTCCCCCGGGGCATCATGCCACTGCGGAACACTCAATGGGATTCTGTATCTTTAACAACGTCGCCGTTGCGGCTCGTTACGCGCAGAACAAGTACAAGGAGATCGAGCGGGTCGCCATCATCGATTGGGATGTGCATCATGGCAACGGCACACAAGGGATATTCTATTCAGATCCAAGCGTCTTCTTTTTCTCGATGCATCAATATCCTTGGTACCCGGGGACTGGATCGCGAGGCGAGACCGGGCAAGGCCGGGGACTGGGCAAGACATTGAATATACCGCTGAAAGCACTGACCGCGGCAGCAGACCAGACCCGTGTTTTTGAATCCGCGATCGGCGACATTGCTTCGGAGATGAAACCGGACATCATTTTTATCTCGGCCGGCTTTGACGCTCACGCAACCGACCCGCTCGGCCAGTTGAAATTGCAAGATCCCGATTTTGTATCGATGACCAAGTCTGTCATGCAATGGGCGGACGACGCGTGTGATGGTCGGGTGATCTCGTGTCTTGAAGGCGGGTACAATCTCGAAACACTTGGTGAAACCGCCACGGCTCATGTACGCGGCCTGGCCGCCAGCTAGAAGCTTGTGGAAAGTTCAAATGCCTGTGCTAGAATGACTCGCATCACCCGTACTGTTTAGTAGATAAGGAGACAAAAAATATGCCGGACGTCGAAAATACGTGCGTTCAGTGTAAAGAGACATTCCTTTTTACCGAAAAGGAACAGGAGATCTTTTACCAGCGCAACATGATGCCGCCGCAGCGTTGTGCCAAGTGCCGTTCGAAAAAAGCGGGCGAAGGAGACGCCGCCCCGCGCCGCTTCGAGATCGTCTGCGACCATTGCGGTAAGCACGATCAAGTTCCGTTTCAACCGAAGGTCGGACGCACAGTCTTGTGCCGCGAGTGCCACGAAGCAAGTCGTTCCCGAGCGAGATTTGCCTGACCAGTCCGGATCAATCATTTTTTACCTTCCTTTAATTACCCGTCTATGAAATTAGAGACCGTCATTTACAGCCTCGAAGGTACTGTTGCGACAATTCAGATGAACCGGCCGGATGCTCTGAACGCTCTCTCGCTGCAGCTTAGCAAGGACCTTGCAGCAGCGATTAGACAAGCTGTCGACGACGAAGCGCGCGCCGTGATCCTGACCGGATCCGGTCGGGCATTTTGTTCCGGCGGGGATCTTCGTGAGATGAAGTCGATGGGTGAAAGTGATGCAAGTGTTGCGGCGTTTCTTGACGCGCCATTGAAAGCGCTTCACGAAGTCATCCTGCTAATTCGGGAAGCCCCGATTCCTTTCATTGCCGCCGTCAATGGCGTGTGCGCGGGAGCGGGGACCAACTTTGCTCTCGCCTGCGATCTTGTCCTCGCGTCCGACGACGCAACATTCAACGAGGCCTTCGTCCGTATCGGCTTGTCCCCCGATTGTGGAGGCTCATTCTTTTTGCCGCGCGCGATTGGCGAAAAACTCGCCGCAGAGCTACTGATGACGGGTTCGACCGTGTCGTCGCAACGCGCGGCGGAGATCGGGATGATCAACCGTGTCGTTCCCGCCGACCGACTTTTGTCTGAAGCTAATGACTTGGCCGGTAAGTTGGCAGCAGGACCGACAGCATCGATCGCCCGCGTAAAGCGAATGCTGAACGCCACATTTGCAAACGACCTTAACGAACAGCTCACCCTCGAAGCGGCCTGCCAGGTCGAATCGGGACAGTCCTCTGATTTTAAAGAGGGAGTCGCCGCCTTTTTCGAAAAACGCCGACCGCGCTTCAGCGGAAAGTAATCACCCGTCGGACTAATTAATTTAGCTAGGTGTTTTGACACTGAAGGGAAAATCTACTTAAATATTTCTAAGCTGAAATTGAAAGTCGATTTCATTAAGTGCGATCGGCCACTAGAATATAGAGCAGAAATAGACAAATGCGACTAATCACCCCTTTCATCTTTTCCAGATTTACGATCGGATTACTTTTTGCGCTCGCCACATCCAGCGGCTTTTCACAGACGTCCCTCGGCCTCACAGGCCGGATTGTTGACGGCAATGGCGACGTTGTCTCGGCCGCGACAGTTGTCCTCGAGAGGCGTGATATTCGGTTTCGAGTCGAAACAACGACGGACGCTTCGGGCGCTTTCGGTTTTTCTGATCTGCCGAAAGGCGACTACATCTTAACGGTTAGTGCTGCGTCATTTGGTTCGACGGTAAGGTTGCAAACGGTGCCCGCCAAT
>JBKJOR010000086.1:0-6763 GCA_046595575.1 Pyrinomonadaceae bacterium
TCGAAGATAGCCACCAGGATCATCGCCACAAGAGCTGCCACGAAGGTTAGCCAATGTGGCCGAACGTATTTAAGAAGACGGCGGAATTCGTTCATGCTGGTCGGGAAAGGTTGAATATACTTGTTTGTCCGGTGGTTTGTCCAAGCAGACCTTCTATTGCAACGGTTCAATATGTTGTGGCATCTTTCTTAAAGCGCTTCCTTTATTCGGAGTTCAAAAGCATGAAAAATTTAAGGCCTTTAGAAAAGCTGCTGTCACTATTCTTGATCGGAGTTTTCGCTGGCGTTGGATTGGCCCAACTCGATGTGCCGCGGCGTACGACGGCTATCACGTATCCGCTGGACGAGCCCGTGCTCGTTCAATTTCGCGGCACTACTCGTTTTCCGCGGATGAAGGGCGACGCGAAAATGAGGCGCACAAGCCGGAACGGTACCGAGATTGAACTGTCGGTTTCGAAGATGCCCCGCCCCTTCGAGCTTGGCGCCGGATATGCGACCTACGTTCTCTGGGCGATCTCGCCCGACGGACAAGCAGATAACCTCGGAGAAATTAAGCGTCGGGGATTCTTCGAGTTCGATTCCAGGATAAGCGTCACAACCCCGCTCCAGACATTCGCTCTGATAATCACGGCCGAACCGCACTTCCTTGTCCGCCGTCCCAGTCAGGAGATCATGCTCGAGAATCTTAGTCCATACGCTCCGAGCGGGAAGACGATCGCGACGACACCGGCGGTCCAGTATTTTGGAAACTCGAGTGATTATTTCCGCGACGCCCGGACCCCGGAGATCGCCGAGCTCGACTATTCGAAAACTCCGTCCGCGCTCTTACAAGCTAAACAGGCGGTTGCGTTGGCGCGTTTCGCAGGGGCCGAGCGTGACGCGCTCGATGAACTGCGTGAAGCCGAGACGTTGCTGGTGAGTGCCGAAAATTCGTGGAAGGCCGGTCGGGATGATGAGGCCGTCGACATCACTGCACGACGCGCGGTGAGCGCTGCCGTTAAGGCCGAATCGACCGCTTACGTTCGCAAAGAAGCCCGTGAGAAGCGCAACGAAAAGGTACGAGCCGACGCCGAAACGCGTCAGGCTGAAGATCGATTTACTGATGCTCAGAATGAGATCGCGGAATTAAAGAGGCAGCTTCAGGATGAGATCCGTCAGCGCGAATTATCGGAGCGTGACGTTTCGACCCACTCGGCCCAAGTCCGTGAGCTGAGGGCGGAGAACGGCCGCCTGCGTGAGGAGTTAGGACGGACGAAGGTCGAGGCCGATAACGCAAAATCGCGGCTGGAAACGATCGAGAACGAACGCCGGGCTGCGGAAGAACAGCGAGTGAAGGAACAACGCGTCGGCGGCCTCGAGGCGGGACAGCCAGTTTTCATGCAGTCGCTTCGGCGGTTCGGCGCCGTTTCGAAGAACGAGCGTGGCATAGTCCTGACGCTGCCGGAAAGTTATTGGTCCGCGGCCAGGGCAAGCAGTTTCGCACCGACCGCGGACTCGAAACTGAGTTCGCTTGGTGAGCTGCTTGCGAATAACGCGGATTACAAAGTGGTGATCGAAGCGCACACCGACGATCGTGGCACCGCCGAGGAATTAGTTATGCTCACCGAACAGCGTGCTCGGTTGATCGCGGACCGGCTCACTGGCTTTGGCGTGACGGACGCTCGCATTGAGATCAAGTCTATGGGTGCGACGCTGCCGATCGCGCCGAATACGACAAATGCGAATCGTGCTAAGAATCGTCGGGTTAATCTGATATTGGTTCCGAACATTTAACACTTTCATAAAGATCACGGACACGAGTCGGGAGTTTTTGCGCCGGATGTGACCACCGGTATGGAACTGTGGATTTTTCCGGCGGTGTGTTAAATTTTCACTAGTCCCAAATTGACCGTCCTAAAGTTTTAAAGTTCAGGAGAGCATTCGAATGAGAAAAGCGTTTTCCCGGCGTGTTGTTTTCGTCCTCCTATCGGTGTTTATTGCCTTCGTCTTCTATTTTAGTTTCGGCGAGAAACCTAACTCGGCCCAAGCCGTTCGAACCGTCGAGCCTAAAGCAAAGTTTGAACAGTTTTCGAGGCCGGACCTCATCACGGGCGCAATCCGTGATCGATCCAAAGAGATCGTCAGGGTGCAGTTTCATTCGATCGCTGATCGCGAGAACGTCACGAAATACGGACGCATAGTTCAGGATTTCGGTTCATCCGTCGTGCTCGCAAAAAGTAAGAACGCAGGCATGTCAAGATCCGGGCTCGACGCCCAGCGGATGGAGACGACGATCGATCTGCCCGGAAAGAAGTTCGAGCCAATCGAGACTGCGCTCGAAGAAACAATACGTCCGGATGCTGAGAACGTTCCTGCCAGTGGCTACTACGTCGTACAACTCGGCGGGACAGCTTCGGATGAGTGGCTGGACAGCTTGCGCGACGCCGGCGTAGAAGTTTTGCAATACGTACCACACCAGGCGTTTTTTGTTTACGGCGATGGTGAAGCGATCGCTAAGGTTGCCGGGCATTCGCGCGTACGTTGGGTAGGGGCGTACTCGGCAGAGCATAAGCTCTCGTCGCAGGTTAAGGACTTTGCGAGCAAAGCCGAAGGCGAATCCGCTCTTTTCGATGTGGCGGTCTTCAGTCGTGCGGACCTCAAGACTGTCGGCCGACTTACGGGAGGCCGTGTAATAAATGAGAGCAGGCTTCCGAATAATTTCTTTAACGTGATACGCGTCGAGCTTTCAACATCGGAGCTTGCCGAGGTTGCTGCGGTGCCCGGTGTATTCAGGATCGATCCTTACGTAAAGTCGATGATCGAGGATGAGCGGGCAGCGCAGATCATCTCCGGGAATTTTGCGAGCACGACCGTACTTAACACTCCGGGTTACAACCCGCTTACACAGTTTGGCGTCGACGGATCGGGTGTCACCGTTATGGTTTCGGACGACGGTATCAGCATTCCCGGAAACGGAGGTTTTTATATCACGTCGACCAATACGATTGACGGACCGCTTCGGGGGTCGACGTCGGGTGCGTCGGGTGGTCACGGTCACATAAATGCAAGCATTATCGCCGGCAATGCGCCGTTCGGGATCCTCGATCCGACCGGATACAACTACGGTCTGGGGATCGCGCCGAAAGCGAACATCGTCAACATCCCGTTCCTGAAGGCCGGAAATACGACTACTCACGGGCAAGCGATCGATGACGCCCTGAACACCTTAGGGCCTAACGGGGCGAGAGCGACCATCTCGAACAATAGTTGGGGCGACGGCACGAACGGGAACTCGTATGACTCGCTGGCCGCTCAGTATGACGGGTTTGTTCGAGACGGTTCGTTAGCGCCGACCATCGATCCATTCTCGATCATATTTTCAGCAGGTAACTCAGGCCCCGGAGCTCTCAGCCTGACTCGGCCGAAAGTTGCGAAGAACGTGATCGCTGTAGCAAATTCGGAAAATATCCGACCGGAATTTAGCGGGACGGGAGCGGACAACCTTGACGATCTACGAAGCTCCTCAAGTCGCGGTCCGGCCGCCGATGGACGGATCAAGCCGGACATAACGGCACCCGGAACTGTCATTACCGGCAGCCGAGCGGGCACGTGCAGCTCGGTTACCAGCTGTTTCGATGCTAACCACGCTTACAGTAGTGGAACCTCGCATGCGGCACCGCAAGTTGCCGGAGCCGCCGCTCTCTTCACGCAGTACTGGCGAAACAGTCATGCCGGCGTTTCGCCAAGCCCTGCTTTGATCAAGGCGGCGATCATCAACACGGGTCAGGAAATGAACGGTGTGACCACTAATCTCGCGACGGTCCCGAACGGCAACGAAGGCTGGGGCAGACTCAACATGAAGTTCATGATGAACACCGGCGTTCCAACGACTTACGTCAATGAGGAACAAACGTTCACCGATCCCGGAATGGGTATCGGCTTCATCGGCACCGTTGCAGATTCTACAAAACCTGTTCGGATCACTCTTGTCTGGACCGACCCGCCGGGGAGTGGTGATCCGGCGCTCGTGAACAATCTCGATCTACAGGTGAACGTCGGAGGGATGTTGTACAAAGGCAACGTATTCACGAGCGGTAGTTCTACATCGGGCGGAGCCGCCGATACGCTCAATAACGTCGAGAATGTTTGGCTGCCGGCCGGCATACCCGCAGGCACCTTCTTTTCCGTAGCGGTTAGTTCTGTTGCATTGAATGGCGACGGAGTTCTGGGTAATGCCGATACGACAGATCAACATTTCTCGCTCGTTGCTTACAATATGGCAGCCCTCTCGGCACCTGACGTCCGCCCGCCGGTAGATTTCGACGGCGACGATAAGACTGATATCTCGATCTTCCGCGAAAATATGCATCGGTGGTGGGGGTACCGGAGCTCCGACAACGTCGTGTTTGGAACGGCTCTTGGAGCGATCGACCAACCCGGAATGCCGCTTCCCGCCGACTACACGGGTGACGGAAAAGCCGATGTCGCGGTTTGGCGAGGGTCCGACGGAACGTGGTTCACTCAGCGGAGTGAAGATTTCTCATACTTTACGACGCGGTTTGGAATGAGCGGCGACGTGCCGGTTCCCGCCGATTACGACGGTGACGCCAAGGCAGACCGAGCGGTATTTCGCCCCTCGACCGGCACATGGTTCATAGAAAAGACGACCGGAGGTGTCGACATCATCCCGTTTGGCGTTTCGACCGATCGGCCTGTTCCTGCCGACTACGATGGTGACGGTAAAATCGACATCGCGATCTTCCGCCCAAGTTCCGGGCAGTGGTGGATCAACCGCAGCACGGCCGGGGTTGTTGTGGTGACGTTTGGATTGAGCACTGACAAGCAAGTTCACGGCGATTACACCGGAGACGGAAAGGCGGACGTTGCGGTGTGGCGTCCGTCGACCGGCGAATGGTTCGTCCTGCGAAGCGAGGACTTCTCGTACTACTCGGTGCCGTTCGGCTCGACTGGGGATCTACCCGCACCGGGCGATTACGATGGTGACGACAAGTTCGACACCGCCGTGTACCGCCCGTCTTCTGCGACATGGTACGTAAACCGTTCGACCGCTGGGATTCACATTCAGAACTTCGGCTTGTCGACCGACATACCACTGCCGAACGTTTATGTAAGATAGGATATCGGTCGTAGATAAATTAGCCTCGCTCGTTTTTGGGCGAGGCTTTTCAATCTCTAAATATAAGGATTCGTTCGGGCGGTAAACCAACCATACATTCTTCACCCACATTCAGTCCGACAAGCCGCAGCACGACCGCACTAAGCGTCAAGCCGCCGGCATCCAGTTCGATGAGCGTTGTCGCGCCAAGAAACCTGACTGATGTGACGATCGCCCTCAACAGGTTGTCTTCGGGGAACGACGCACCAAAAGCGATTGAAATGTGTTCGGGACGTATGGCGAGTGTGACGTTTTGGTTCAGAGCTCCAAGGGCGCCACGTTCGATACGTTGGGCAAATAGTCGATGTCGGCCCGCGATGGTAAGAAACTCCGGTGTCTCCGCTTTGCTTGATGTCAGACGGCGAGCGGCGAAAAGATTATTTCGGCCCGTCAGTTCGGCGACTGTTCGCGATTCGGGTTTTTCGTATATCGCTTGCGGAACACCGATCTGTTTTATCTCGCCGTTTGCTATTACGGCCGCCCGATCGCACAGCTCCAGGATCAGATCGAAATCGCGGGACGCTACAACTACAGCGAGACCTCTTTCGATAACCGCCTGGCGGAGCTTTTCGATACTTGTGCGGCGTTGGGACGCGTCGATCCCGCAGAACCCGTCGTCGATTATCAACAGATTGTCGGCGCCGTCGATCGCATCGTCCAGAACATTCGCGTTACGCTCGCCTGTCGGTACGGAGCTGCCGTTAGTGAATAATCGCTTCCACGTAGACGATTCGATGGGTGATGGTGTGCGGAAGTTTCTGGCGTCGCGACTTAGCTTTGTGACGTCAGCATCGTTGAAGAAGATCGCACCACCGTTGGGAGCTGAATCGCCCAGCAGAACTTCCAGCAGTGTCGTCTTGCCTGAGCCCGTCGGGCCGAATATACCGAATATTTCTCCGGGCATGACTTCTAACGAAATGTCGCGAAGAGCCCAGGTATCTTTGTACCTTTTCGATAGGTTAGCGAGCTTTAGAGACATGGCAGCGCAGAATGAGGAACTTTCTCAGGGCTGAAAACGTGCAAACAAAAGTATGCTGTTGTCATCAGATGAAAGCAAGTATAAGCTGACACACAGATGGCAAAGAAAAAGCACGGAATAGGCCGAAAAGTACTGCACGCGGGCGGTTGGCAGGTGGCGAAACGAGTCGCTAAGATGGTTCCTTTCGGCGGTACGGTCGTTGCCATCGGGCTCGTCGGGCACGATATAAAGAGGAAGGGTTTTGTAAACGGCGTGGTCAATTCCGGGATCGACGCGATCCCTTTCGTCGGTCTGGCGAAAAACGCTGTTGAGATCTTCAGGGGCGATTTCCTTCCAGACAAGGACGAGTCAACGAAGAAGCGAAAGTGATCCTATGCAAAAGTTTTTAGTTCCAGCATTTATTCTTGCTGTCTTGATATCTGTAGTCGACGTCAGTGCACAGGCGAGACGACGCAGGTCGACGCCGATACCTGCCCCAACCGCTACACCTTTATCCGAACCGTTGGTGATCAGCCGTGCAGATGAATTTCCGGATGAAAACACCGCACAGGCGATCCCGCCTGACCCGAATGACACTACGACGGCAGCAGTCACCTCTCAGGCGGCGAGTATCGCAACGCTGGAAGAGCT
>JBKJOR010000285.1:0-7518 GCA_046595575.1 Pyrinomonadaceae bacterium
TCTGACTTCTGACTTCTGACTTCTGATTTCTGATTTCTTCTTCTGATATACTCCCAAATTGCCCGGACGGGCAACAATCACCTGTCCTACGGCATCGAAAACTTTGCGTCTTTGGATTAATCCCCTTCAAGTTATGAATAGTTTTTTCCGTGCTAATTTTTTACCGCTCGCGTTGATCGTGCTCGCACTGACCGCTGTAGCGTCCGCACAGACGCCGCGTCCGACACCTCCGCAGGTTGAAGACCCGGGAGCCCAGGTCAAGACGTTCGAGGTGCGACTACCGGTAACAGTGACGCTCAAAAAGGCTCTCGTAACCGGGCTGAAGCAAAAGGACTTTGCGGTGTTTGAGGACGGCGTTCAGCAAGAGGTAACGTTCTTCACGGACGAAAAGAGTAACCCACCCGTTTATGTCGGCGTCCTGATGGACACTTCGCCTTCGGCCGCCGGAAAGCTCGCGTTCTCAAAAGAGGCAGCAATGAATTTCATGCACACCGTGCTCCGTCTACGAAAGGACAGGGCGGCGTTCATGACCTTCGATAACGAGGTATTGCTCCGACAGGACTTCACCGACAAGCTCGATCTGCTTCAGAAGGCTGTCTCGAACGTAAAGAAGCCCGGATCGCAGACTGCCTTGTATGACGCGGTATGGGAATTCTCGGACGAGAAGCTTCGCAGTGTTCCGGGGCGTCGCGTGATCGTAATCATCACCGATGGCGACGACACATTCAGCCGTGCCGAGCTCAAGGATGCGATCGATATCGCACAGCGAACCGAGACAACCATCTTTGGCATTTCGACGAAGGCCGGTTTTCTTGGAACTGTGCCGGGCGTTGAGGCCGGCACTGTTAAAGATAAGGGCGACAAATTTCTGACGCGGCTATGCGAGGATACAGGCGGCGAGGCATTTTTTACCGGCGACATGCTTGAGCTCGAACGAGCGTTTAAGAAGATCTCCGAAGAGCTGCGGTCGCAGTACATCATCACGTATCGTCCCGCGAACCAGAATTACGACGGACGTGAGCGAAAGATCGAGGTCAGGTTTACCGATCCGTCAAAAGCGGACAAACACAAGCTGCGCACAAAGAGTAGTTATCGCGCCGTTCGCGACAGCTTGAAGTAGTACAGGGAGTTTGCAGATGTTCAAGAAAGGTTGGGTTTTTGTTTTATTGGTCGCGGTGGGTTTCGTCGCATTCGGCATTTTTAGCGGCGAGCGCGCCGGCGCACAGCGGACGGATGTAAAGCCCGTCGTAGCCAGCCCGACACCGCCGATCGAGGAAGAGACGGAGGTTGTAAAGGTCGAGACCGAGACGGTCAACGTGTTGTTTACCGCGCAGGACAAAAGTCGAAAGCTGATCCTGAACCTAAAACCCGAAGATATCCGCATACTGGAGAACGGGCAGCCGCAGGCAGTTTCATCATTTTCGAAACAGGTCGATCTGCCGTTAAGTCTGGCCATCCTGATCGACACAAGTGCGTCTCAGGAACGAACGCTTCCGGAAGAAAAGTCGGCGGCCATCTCGTTTGTCGAATCGGTAATCCGTCCGACTAAGGACGAGGTTTCGGTCATCTCCTTCACCGGAGAGTCGACACTCGAGCAGGGGATGACGAACAATCTTAGTCGGCTGCGACGGGCGATCGAACGCGTCGAATTCATTCCGCCCTCGGGTTATCTCGGAGGCGGCGTTGTTGTCAACAGCGGTCGGACGCCGGGCACTCCGCCGATCTCCGGTACAAATCAGCAGATACAGGGATCGACAGCGATCTGGGATTCGATCTGGATCACATCGGCCGACGTTCTCGGACCGGCGCCGGAAAGAACGCGGCGCGCGATCATCTTGTTGTCAGACGGATACGACACGTTTAGCAAGAAAAAGTTGGACGAGGCAGTCCTTGCCGCGCAGCGGGCCGAAGCTGTGATCTATGCGGTCGGTATAGGTGACAATTTCTATGACGGTGTCGACGAGGGTTCGCTGAAGAAAATCTCCGAGCGAACAGGCGGCCGAGCATATTTTCCGCGGGACGAGAATGAGTTGCGGCAGGCGTTTCGTCAGATTCAGGATGAGATGCGTTCGCAGTATCTGATCGCATACGAACCGTCGAATCGTGCGCTTGATGGTTCTTATCGAAAGATAGAGATCCAGATCGTAAACCCTGAACTGGAAAAGCAGAAGGTCAGGGTATCGCATCGCCAAGGCTATTTCGCAAAGACAGGGGCAAAGTAAGACTTTGCAAAGGCTGAAGGATGAAGGATGAAAAACCTCATTCTTCAGCCCTCATCCTTCATCCTTCAGCCTTCCGGATCGTTCAGCCACCACTGATTTCCCCACGCGTCGAGAAAGCCCGCGGCTCTTCCATAGCCTCGATCGCCCGGCTCCTGGATCGCCGTTGCACCGGTTGCGAGTCCTTTCGCATATAGTCCGTCAACATCCTTCACGACGACGAACATTCCGCACGGAAATGCTTTCCACTCGCCGCTCGCCTGACCGAACATTATCGTTCCGCCGTTGATGCTGTATTCGCAATGCATGGGAGAACCGTCGTCGCTGTTCACGCGAAGAATCTCTTCTGCGTCGAACACAATCTTGATAAATTCGATGAACGCCTCCGCGTCGCTGCAGATGATGTATGGCATCACCGGTGAGTAATGTGCTGGCATGGTCATTTGGTTTCACACTCCTTCTCAAACTTTGTATTGACGGCCGTGATGTGGCTCAGCACGCACAGCCATTTTCCACCGCGTTTTATAAACACGTCCGAGGTCCATTCGTCCGCGTCGTATTGCTGACCGCCGAAATGCGCCGTGTTCGTGACGCGTATCGACATTACCGCCGTATCGCCGTATTGCCGTACACGTGCATCGCTCGCCATTTCAAACGCGCTGTGCGTAAGAGCACCCGATTCGACGAACGAGAGAAATTGTTGTTTGGTGGACATACCTCGTTCTGACACGATCACCCAGTCATCGGCCATGAAGCTGCCTATGCGCCCGGCGTCGTTCGCGACCATCGCTTCGGCCCACCGTGCTCCGAGGTCGATGAGTTCTTGTTTTAATGCGTTCTGTTCCGTTGTTGAGTTGTCCATAGTTTATTGCCTGCCATCTGTGGGGACAGCGTGAATTATAGCTTTCGGGATTTCGGGTTAATTGGAAAAAAGCGACACTGATTCATCAACGAGTTTCGTGTTCAGGAAATTAGTGTGATTTCGTGTGATTTAGTGGTTCCAGACTCCGGGCCAGCCACCTGGAACCACTAAATCACACGAAATCACACGAACAAAGACAGAACACGAACAAAGACAGAATAAGAAAAGAGCGAGCCATATCAGGCGTCCATGTACTGCGTGCCCTCAGCCGTCTCCCAGAAATACTCTTTCGGCGAGTAACCCGAAAATTGTCTGAAGTCGTTGATGAAGTGAGATTGATCGTAGTAGCCGCACGCGTAGGCTATCTCCGTCAGATCGCGAAACCCACCGAGCTTGCGCTGCGTCGCTGCCTGAAAACGTACGACGCGTGAATACAGTTTCGGACTAAGGCCGGCGAACTCTTTGAACTTGCGTTCGAACTGGCGAGTAGAAAGATCGTGATCTCGGGCAAGCGTGGAAACTTTGACGCCGCCATCCGCGCGGATGACGGAACCGATAGCACGATAAAGCGGCGGAAGTTCGCGCGTTGACGAGCCTAGTTTACCCTCGAGAAAACGGGTTATTATCTCGACGCGCTCGACGTTGCTGCTCGCCGCCGTAGTTTGTTCTTCGAGTAATTTTCCGTCGTTTCCAAAAACCGATTCGAGATCGGGCGAAATATTTGTGAAATCGGATGCGGGATATGCGAACAGGCGCGGGATCGCGTAGGGGTAAAGATAAGCTCCAAAAATTCCGAAACTCTCATGTGTAGAGAAACGGCGGAACTGCGTCGACTGCGCCTGTATGCTTGCGAGCGGTGAAACGATCCGCGTACCTTCCGGTTCGATCTCATCGAACTTCGCTCGGTAATGGAAGACGATCTCTACGCAGCCGTCAGCCATCGACCGGTGTACAAACTCTGTACCGGGCGCAACATCCGATTCCAGTGCCCAGAAAAATCTGACATAGGGTGCGAGTCGCGGCGATGGCGGATAAGTCTGGTACAGCATCGGATAATTAGTCTTTCCAGCCCCAAGGCGCTTCCGGCGCTTTGATCGAAGTTTTTAGATCGAACTTGATGCTGAAATAGCGTTCGGTACCCATTCGCCTGAGATTGTAGGAGAAACTCTCGCCCGGAACCAGATCGATCCACCAAACATTTGTCGCAGCGGCTGGGATCAGCTCAACTGTGTTTTGATCGGCCGGAAACATCTGACGCGTTGGCAATCCCAGACTTGTCGTCCAGCCACCGTACATCGTCACCTTGTCCGGCGTCCCGTCCGCGTGCCGATGATCGTGCCGGAGCTCGATGCGACCCGCGTGTCGCGTCAGAAACCATGTCCTGGAACGGTCATCCCCAACAACGAACGGTATCCGCACTTGGTCTTTGTAACACGCCCGGACGTGCATAACGAGCGCTTTATCCTTGAACGTCGTGTCGTCCGCCGGCGCGGCAGCGACCGATCCGGCGAACGCTTTACCGCAGAGTTTTTGAAGCTGATTCCAGAAAACGAGATTTGCCGTTTCACTCTGCGCGGTTGCCGTAGATGAAAGAGCCATCGCGAGCAATCCGACAAGCAGAGCACATTGAATCCTTCGCGTAAGCTCCACCCCGCGGACTTGCTGGCAACTGATCATTCGGCTCCTTATGGACCTTTCTTATTTCGTGTGCCTTCGTGTGATTTCGTGGTTTCAGTCCTGGGAACAACTGAAACAACGGAACACGAAAACGATCGGCTGGCATCCCTTCTAGAATCTTAAATCGCCAGCTACTCGAATCCACAAAAACAAATCGCACTAGTACGGAATGACCTCGGTTTTCTGAACCTGGCCATTCTTGATCCTCACGATCCAAATGACACCGTACTCCGTATCGTCTAGATTTTTGAAGAGTTCCTTCTTTCCTAACAGATTTACCAAACCCGGCGTCGTATTGCTGTGACCAACAACCAGAAAGCGCTTCGTCTTACTCTTCATAATAGCGTCGATCAAGTCGGTCTGCTTTCGCGGATCATAAGTCTGAACCTGCAGCTTTCGGCGCGACGCGATCGGTGCCGCCGTGTCGCGGGTTCGCTTGAAGTCGGTCGAGTAGATCGCACCCGGCTTATATTTCTTTACAAGCTGCGTGAGCCGCTCTGCCCGTTTCTTCCCTTCGGCTGAAAGCTCCGGGTCCTGACTCGCGTCGACCTTCTCCGCATGACGGACGAGGATAATAGTCTTCTCGGATTGTCCGGCGGACGCCCCTGTCGACCCGATGAGGATAAGAAGTATCGTAAGGATTCTTGCCGAGCTCGAAATGATAACTTTCATGTTTATCTTACCGGTACGCAAGGTGCTGGATTGGTGATCCTGCCTACCCAAGATCGAGTCTTCGCAAGATTTGCCGAAAGCGAGGATCATTTTTAATAGCATCAAAGCGCGGTTCGTCCTTTGTCCAAAGCATTCGTTCCTCGCGCAGTTCGAGGCATTTTCGCAAAGCGGCGAGGGCTTCGTCGGTACGTCCAAGTTCGCTGTAGTTCATCGCTAAAAAGTAGAGTGATTTCGGATCTTTCTCCGCCAATCTTTTCAAACGGATTAGCATTTCCGTCGCTTTTTCCGTTTGTCCGGTTTGGTAAAAAGCGGTCGCCAGCATTGAAGCCCATGCAAAGTCCGTTTCAATCAGGCCCGGAAATAGTTCATTGCCCAACTCGATAACTTTGTTGTAATCGCCTTTGAGCAAATAAAGCTTTGCCGTACCGCGACGGGCAAACTGCGAATCCTCGTCCATTTCAAGGGTTGCCGCCAGCACTTTCAACCCCTCGTCAAATTTGCGTTGCTTTTCGAGAATGCTGTAAAGCGGAATTCCCAAATCCGCCGAACGCGGGTCGAGCTCGCGGGCTTTTTGAATTTCGGCAATGGCGTCTTCGTAACGGCCAAGCGTTGTCAGCAAACGCGAATAAAACTGATGCGCATTTACGCTGTTCGGATCTAGCTTAATCGCGCGCCGAAAAGACTCTTCAGCCCCTCGCCAATCCCAGTCGTGCGAATATCTGATTCGGCCAAGCGAACTGTGCGCATCGGCAAGATCCGGGTCCAATTCCAGAGCGTTGCGAGTCGCGCTTTTCGCTTTCTCGTAAAGCTCAGCATCCGCGTCGCTGGTAAAATTTGCCTGCCAAATATATGCATCCGCCAAACCCGCGTATGCCAACGCGTAATCCGGGTCGAGATCTATCGCCCTCAGAAATTCGGCAGACGCTTTTTCAGTGTTTCTTTTCTCCAAAAACAAACGTCCGCGCCAGTATGCGTCAAACGCGTCGCGGTTTGCCGTATCGCGTCTGGTTAAAATCTCGCGTTCTTTTTCAATTAGTTGCGAAATCAGCGACAGCGACACCTTTGTTGAGATCGCGTCCTGCAGATCAAAAAAATCAGCTTCTGTCTCGTCAAACGAGCCTGACCAAAGCTGCGCGCCGTCCCGTACGTCCCACAGACGCACATTCACTCGAAGGCGATTCTCAACTGTCTGCAACGTGCCTTCCAAGACGGCATCAACCTTTAATTCCTCGCCAAATTTTATCGGGTCTTTGTCGCTTTCCGCGTAACCTCGGACCCCACTCAAGGGCCGCACGGCAAAGCGGTTCAAACTTCCCAGACGCGAGATCAGCGAATCGGTAAGTCCAACGGACAACGCCTTGTTGTGCTCGCCGTCGCTCAATGCCTTCAAAGGCAAGATTGCAACCGTTCGGATGTTTCTTTCGGTCACGGGAACGCTCGAAAGTCCTCTTTGCTCGCCAAAACTCCACCAAGCGGCAAAACTCGTCAGAAAAAAAACACCGAGCAAAATTATCGCGATGTAATGCCAACGCCCCTGCGATTTCGAAACAGTGGGTAGCGAAACCCTATCGGATACTTTTGCAAGGCTTTCGGCCTCGCGAGTTTCGTACGAGTCTTCTGTTTCAAAGACTTCTTTCACATCCGCGACAAAACGATAACCGTGTTTGGGAACGGTGCGAACAAACTGTGAATCTCGCTGACTGTTTTCGTCAAGAATTTTTCGCAACTGCGAAACGGTGTAGTTAATATTCGCTTCTTCGACGAACGTATCGTGCCAAACCGTTTCCAGTAATTCCTCGCGACTGACGATGTTTCCGTGGCGGCGGACTAATAGGGTCAACACTTCCAAAGCCTTAGGCGCAATGGAAACAAGTCTATCACCGAGCCATAACCCGCGATTTTCAGCATCGAGTCGAAAGCCGCTGAATTCGTAAAAATGTCCGTTTCTATCCGGCAAACCTCTTTCCTTACAAATCTCTTATCTTTTCCAAAGGATTTTTCCCAAGAAACATACAACTATTAGCCCACGAGTTCAATTTTTTTGGTTAGAGAAAATAATTGGAGGTTAAAAGCTATGAAACGAAAAAT
>JBKJOR010000345.1:0-3110 GCA_046595575.1 Pyrinomonadaceae bacterium
CTCGATCGCGGCCAACATTGCGGAGGGTGCGGGCCGAAGGTCTCCGCGGGAGTTCGCACACTTCCTTTCGATCGCGCAAGGGTCCGCGAGTGAAGTTGAAACGGAGCTTCTAATCGCGTCCCGACTCGGGTATTTTCCTGATGCCATGTTCAGAAAGCTGACGGAGGACCTTGACGAGATCGGACGTATGACTACGGGGCTTCGCAACCATTGCGACTCGAGAAACCAGGAATGACTATTAACGATTTGCGATTCACTATTAACTCACGATGAATTACTGGCTAGTAAAACAAGAACCGGAATCATACTCCTTCGCGGATTTCCAGAAGGAAGGAAAAACGGACTGGACCGGGGTCCGAAATTACACCGCTCGTAACAATCTGAAAGATATGAAAGTAGGCGACAAGGTCCTCTACTATCATTCGGGCGATGAGCGTTCGGTTGTCGGTCTTGCAAAGGTCACTAAAGCGGCTTTCGCAGATGCGACGGCTTCCGAGGGTTCCTGGGTTGCCGTCGAGCTTGAAGCGGGTAAAGCCCTGAAGAACCCAGTTACGCTCGCCGCGATCAAGGCCAACAAGAAGCTCGCGGATATGAAACTCGTCAAGCTCTCACGCCTTTCGGTATCGCCGGCGACGAAAGAAGAATTCGACGAGATTCTCAGTATGTCGAAATAGGAACGCCGGCAGCCTGCCGGCGTGAGGTCGAAGCCGGAGCGGGTTTCACGGACAAGGCAATCCGTTTCCGCTGACATGGCCGAGCCGGCAGGATGCCGGCGTTCTATTATGCTCAAACAAGCTGTCGAACATTATCAGGAGCTTTTGAATGACGAAGGCCTCGCTTCGGAATCGTTCCGTATCCTTCACGAAGGGCTTGAGAAAAACAAACTTATATTTGGCGGACGCCCGCTGTCGCCGTATCTGCGTCCGCACTTTGTAACCGAAAGCGACTGGCAGCGTGCGACGGTGATCTGCGAAACGATCTGGAGTGCGTTGCAGAAAGTGAAAGATGCGGCCGTCGCAGACGATGCATTGCTCGATGAACTCGGCGTTACCGCGATCGAAAAGGATTTGATCAAGATCGATCCCGGTTACAAACAAGTATCGCCGACGGCACGGCTCGATTCGTTTTTGACCGACGATGCTTACAGCTTTGTCGAGCTGAATGGTGAAAGTCCCGCGGGCATTGCATATGCGGATTCGGCTACCGAGATCTTTCAGTCGTTGCCGGTGATGCAGAAGTTCGCCGAAAGCTACAGCGTGCGCGGATTGGAAGGCCGACCGAAGATGCTGAAGGTGCTGCTTGACTGCTACACCGAATTTAATGGCGGCAAGCCCGAAACAAATCCCGTCATCGCGATCGTGGATTTGAAAGATCTGCCGACGCAAAAAGAGTTCGAGCTATTCCGCGAATATTTTGAATCTCAGGGTTACACTTCCGTTATCTGCTCGCCCGCCGAGCTGGAGTTCGATGGTGAGAAGCTTTTATTCGCCGGGGTCGCGATCGACATTGTTTACAAACGGCTGCTGGTCAACGAATACCTTCCGATCATGGACGAACAGCCGGCGCTGCTCGACGCTTACCGAGCCGGTGCGATCTGCATGGTGAATAGCTTTCGCGGAAAGCTTGTTCACAAGAAAGCTATTTTTGCGGTGCTCACGAACGAGCGGTACGCCCATCTATTTAGCGATCTTGAGCTTGCGGCAATCGAAGCTCATGTACCCTGGACACGCCGTTTTCGCGAGGAGAAGACTCTAGTCAGAACCGGAAGCGGTAGCGACGGGGCGCTTTTCGGAATCACCACCCCCTCAGCCGAAGCGGCTGTCACCCCTGCTAAACAGGGAGTGGAGCATGAGAATTCCCGCGAAGTCGACCTCGTCGAGTGGACACGCGCGAACTCGTCGAAACTTGTTCTTAAGCCGAATGACGATTACGGCGGTCACGGTATTTATATCGGCTGGAATTCGACCGGCGAAGAGTGGGACGAGGCGATCGCTACGGCGCTCGCGGACGGCGATTACCTGGTGCAGGAACGCGTGAAGACGGCAAGGGAAATGTTCCCGATGATGTTCGACGAGGTTGGGAAATGGGGTATGGTCGAGCAACTCGTCGATCTTGATCCATTGTTATTCAATGGCATAGTCGGCTCGGCTTTCACTCGCCTCTCAAGCAGCGAGCTTGCAAATGTTTCGAGCGGCGGCGGCATGGTACCGACATTTGTAATCGATAAAAAATAGTATGTCGAGATCGAAGTCTATCGCCACCGTACTATTGTTCGCGTCCACTCGGTCACGTTCGGTTCGGCCTGATCAGAAGAGTCGTCCTTTGCGTCTTTGCGACTTTGCGGAAAATCACCCGCTTTGTTCTGGCAAAGTCGCGAAGACGCAAAGCTAAGAATGAAAGATAAATCTGCATCCCGCCTTCGCCAGCTAACCGAAGACTATCTCCGCCTCGAAGAAAAGCTAAAGCTCGGCGGCGGACCGGAAAAGATCGCGAAGATTCATAAGCAGGGAAAGCTGACGGCTCGTGAGCGGGTCGAGTTGCTGCTCGATAAAGACACGTACAGCCAGGAGATCGGCGTGCTCGTCGCGTACGACGAATACAGCGGTCAGGCTCCGGCCGCCGCGGTCGTCACGGTAGTCGGGAAGATCCAGGGACGCGAGTGCGTCGTCGTCGCCAACGACGCGACGATCAAGGCCGGTGCGTGGTATCCGGAGACAATAAAAAAGATCCTTCGTGCCCAGGAGATCGCGATGCGAAACCGCGTCCCGATCGTTTATCTTGTAGACTCGGCCGGCGTGAATTTGCCATATCAGGGCGGAGTATTTCCGGGCCAGTACGGCGCTGCACGCATCTTCTACTACAACTCGATAATGCGGCACTACCTGAAAGTTCCGCAGATCTCTGCCGTGATGGGAATGTGCGTCGCAGGCGGAGCCTATCTGCCGGCCTTATCGGATGTGATCCTGATGGTCGAGGGCACTTCGTTCATGGGACTCGGCGGAGCCAACCTCGTAAAAGGCGCAACCGGTCAGACGATCGACAACGAAACGCTCGGCGGTGCAATGACCCACAACGCCATCTCCGGCGTCGCCCATTACCGAACGAAAAAC
>JBKJOR010000401.1:0-2587 GCA_046595575.1 Pyrinomonadaceae bacterium
CCGGGAGTTATCACAAGAAACCCTTCCCGAGTCGCGCTTTTGATCGCGGAAATCTCCAGTGGAGAGGCGACTACTCCGTCGAGGCCACATTCCGCCGAAAGCCGGGCTAATGTTAGCACTTGCTCACCCGCATCCTTTTCGATGCCAATTTCGAACAAGGTGTTTGTATCGGAACTCGTCAACACGGTTACGCCTATGATCAGGGGCGGTGTCAGGCCCTCGCGGCCGCAAACATCCTCAACGTTCTCCACCGTTCTCCGTATCATGTCAGAGCCGCCGGATGCGTGGACATTAAACATCCAGACCCCGAGCCTCGCAGCTTCAACGCCCGCTTTCGCGACGGTGTTTGGTATATCGTGAAATTTCAGATCGAGAAACACGCGGTTTTCTGCGGATACTTCTCGTACGAAGTCGGGTCCCGCCGCAGTGAAAAGCTGCAGCCCGATCTTGAAAGCAGCGGCGTGATCTTTTAGCTCCGCGACGATCTGACGCGCCTCGTTCAACGTCTCAACGTCGAGGCCAACGATAACGCGTTTTGCGGATCTCATCACGGATGTTGATGTCACAAGAGGTTAGTCGAGGTCGAGTGGATTCCGGAATGGTTTATCACTGTCGGGGTCGGCGCGTTTCAAGGCTTCCTTGAATTTTTCATCAAGAAGCCGTTCACGGTCCTTAACTGAAGACATCTCCTGCGCAAAAATCTGTTCGCGCAGCTCTTTCTTCTTGCTCAGCTCACCAGCAAGGTCTTCGAACGAACCGTGCACTTTCTTCTTTTCTTCGTGCGCAATCAACGCACCTGTTTGCCCGTCAACAGTAAGCGTCGTTTCACAGCACGGACAAATAATGCTGAACCTATCCATAAACTTTCACTCAGTCGGTTTCTTGACCGGTGCGGTCCCCGCGGGCGCCCGTGGCGGCGGAGTCGGCTGAACGCCGGCCGCCTCAAGTATGAGTGAAGCCGGTGCGCTTGCTAGCGGATTGATCCTTTTGCCCGGGAGATCGACAACCTTGCCATTACGAAGGAAAACCTTTATCGACTGGTTTCCATCGCTCGTTACTTTCTTTTCAACCTTTAATAGCTGCGGATGGTTCTTAAATGATCGTATCTCGTAGCCGGCATCCGTCAGATACGATGTAAAAGTTGAATTGTCCGGCGCCGGCCTAGCATTCTTCGAAGCTAGAGTCGCCGCATCCATCGCAGGCCCCTGCTCTCCCGATTTTCGTATTCCGTCCACTTTCTTTTGAATCGTGTCTCCTGGAGGTTGAAGGGCATCGGACGTTGTCGCGCTATCCGCATTAGCATCTACCGGTCGCGGCGGTGCGGTCTCTGAACCGTTTACGACGACGGCCGCGTTCGAATTCCCGGCTACGGTCGCGGATACATTCGAGACTTGTTCCTTTCGCTTCTCTTCGGTCGAAGGGGAGCACCCGGAGGCCGTCCAAAATCCCGCGAGCAGGAATACCGCGATCAGTCTATTCTTCATTCTTTTCTCCGCGGCAAGAGTAAGCAAACCGGTCGACGCCTTCAATACTACCCCAAAAATATTCATCCCTAGCCTTTTGCTTTCTTGATCTCGTCTATCAGGACCGGGACAACCTCAAACAGGTCTCCCGCTATACCGTAATCGGCGATGTCGAAGATCGGAGCCGCAGCGTCCTTATTGACCGCGACGATTGTTCCCGCGTTCTTCATCCCTACGATGTGCTGTATGGCGCCGGAGATTCCGAGTGCGATGTAAAGCTTAGGTGCAACAGTCTGTCCTGATGACCCGATCTGACGATCGATCGGGAGCCATTCGCTGTCGCAGATCGGGCGCGAAGCGGCCAGATCGGCGCCGAGGACTTCTGCAAGTTGTCCGGCAATAGCAATATTCTCCTGCGATTTGATACCGCGTCCGACGGCGACAATGATCTCGCTTTTCGTGAGGTCGACTGTAGCCTTTGCTTCCTGAAACGGTTCTTCCGGCGTCATCCGGACGGCGCCCACATTCACGTCTATTGTCTCGATCGACGCCGATCCCTTTGCAGCGTTGTCCCCTCGGAACGATCCGGACTGAAATGTGACGAAATACGGAGCGTCTCCACCGATGGTAACGTCGGCATCTAGCTTGCCGAGAAAAATCCGCCGCGTCAGGATCATCTTGCCGTTCTCGTTCCGGTAGCGTATGCAGTCGCCGACAACTTCCTTGCCGAGTCGAGTCGCCACTTTAGGTGCGAAGTCTCGAACCTGATAGGTATGCGACATGATTACGTGCTGCGGATGGGTGGCCTTTATGATGTGTTCCCAAGCGTCTGCGTAAGCATCCGGAGTGTAGGTGGCCAGCTTAGCGTTCTTTGCAACGATAACCTTTTCAAGGTCGTAGCCGGCGATCTCCTGAGCAAGCGCACAGTCTTTGTCACACGGAATTATGGCGGTAACCTTCAAACCGAGATCTGTCGCGATGCTCTGCGCGGCCGCTATGGCTTCAAGCGAGGTCTTGTTCAAAACACAGTTTTTATGTTCGATGAAGACGAGAATGTTGTTCATAACAAGATCGGAAAATTGCAGAAAAAGTATGACAAAAAGGCCGGAGCTTGGCAAAACCAG
>JBKJOR010000098.1:0-6412 GCA_046595575.1 Pyrinomonadaceae bacterium
TGCATTTGCCCAGCAGCCGACGTCGACGCCTCCCGGCGGTGAAGTGGTACGCATTTCTACCGATCTGATTCAGATCGATGTCACGGTCACGGACAAGAACGGGAAGGTAGTCACCGGCCTCGGCGCGGGCGACTTCGAGATCTTCGAGAACGGCGACCGACAGACGATCTCGAATCTGTCATTCACGTCCCGAACCGGCGGCAGTGCGAGGGTTGGCGATGGGCCAAATGCGGCCGCTTCTTTACCTCAAAATTCACTTCTCCAAACCGACCGTGCCGGTGTGCGGAATACGATCGCGATCGTCATCGACGATCTTAATATGTCATTCGGCAGCGTCTACTATGCACGAAAAGCACTGAAGAAATTCGTCGATCAGCAAATGCAGCCGAGCGATCTGGTAGCGATCATCCGAACGGGCGGAGGTGTCGGTGCTCTTCAACAGTTCACATCGAATAAGTCACTCCTCCACTCGGCTATTGATAAGCTCCGCTGGAATCCGCTCGGTGCGGCAGGGGTAAACGCTCTGAGCTCGGTCGGACAAAACGACATGGAGATCTCGGACAGGTTTCAGCGCGAAACCGGAAATACGAAGAAGCAATCAACTATTCTCCATCGCGACAATATTTCGGACACGAAGAGAACGGATTACGAAGTTACGAAGAACGCGGCAAGTCAAGAAGAAGGAATTTACGCTCAGGCATCGCTCGGCGCGATCAAGTATGTGATCCAAGGAATGGGATCGCTGCCTGGACGAAAGGCATTGATGCTATTTACCGATGGCATGACGATCGTGTCTCCAACGAAAGCGCGGGGTAGTTCCGTGTACGAGTATCTGCGGGAGGTCGCGGATTTCGCCAACCGCTCATCCGTCGTCGTGTACACATTCGACACAAAGGGTATGAATTCGCTGTCGATCCAGGCATCGGACAACACGTACGAAGTGATCGATGGTCACCGCGGACAAAAAGAAAGTGAGCGGCGAGACGATTTCCGGGCCAGTCAGGACGGGCTCGCCTACTTTGCACATCAGACGGGTGGCAAGGCGCTGCTAAACAGCAATGATCTTAACGGTGGGATCCAGCGGGCATTGGACGAACAGGCGGGATATTATTTGCTGGCATATCTGCCTGACGCCGAGACGTTCGATGCAGCGAAACGAAAGTTCAACAAGCTTGAGGTAAAGGTAAAACGTCCGGGACTGAACGTCAGCTACCGGAGCGGGTTCTTCAATACGAACACGGACACTGCACCGCCACAGCTAAGTGTCGAGCGTCAGATCGCGGCGGCACTTGTTTCGCCGTTCACGGAGAACGACATCGCACTAAATATCAACGCACTCTATGCTGATGATGCGACAGACGGGCCGTACATCCGATCGTTCCTGCATATTGACGCCAAGAGCCTGAAGTTCACCGATGACGCCGAGGGCTGGAAGAAGGCGACGTTCGATGTGGCGGCCGTGACGTTTGGGGACAACGGGATGCCGGTCGAGAGCAAGGAGAGCAAGTACACGATCAAGACAAAGGGAGCGACGTACGACACAATGCTCGCGCGAGGGTTCGTGTACGTGATGATAATGCCGGTGAAGAAATCGGGGGTGTATCAGTACCGTGTGGCGGTGCGGGATGCAGACACGGGAAAGATCGGATCGGCATCGCAGTTGATCGATGTTCCGAATCTGGAGAAGAAGAAACTTATATTGTCGAGCCTGGCGGTCGAGGACGTGAGCATGACGACGTGGCAGAACATAGCCGCGGGAAAGGTCGGAACGAACCCTGGACAGATCCAGGTGCCGTCGACTCTGCTCTACGATACGGTGCTGAGACAGTTCAAGGCCGGAACGGTGCTACGATACGGGTTCGAAGTCTACAATGCGAAGGGAGACGGGGCGTCGATGCCAAAGATCGAGACGCAAGCCCGGATCCTGCAGAACAATACGATCGTCGTGGACGGAAATGTTAATAAGCTCGACGCTGCTAACCAGAAAGATCCGAAACACGTCCGTGTGAGCGGAGCGATCCTGTTGAAGGACACACTGCAGCCTGGCGATTACGTATTACAGTTGAATGTGATCGACCGGTCCGGCAAGGAGACCGGAATGCAGCTTTTGCCATTCGAGATCGTGAAATAGAAAAAGGCGGCTGGATAAGCCGCCATTTCCAGTCAGAATTAATTTGCACTCATTCCGGTTGACCCTTACACGCAGAACCAAATAATGCGGGCTGCTTTGTGCTGATTATCGGATAATTCTCAGCTTCTTTGTTCACCTCGAGCCAAGTCATATATTCCTCGGGAATCGACATGTCCGAAAATATCGCTTCTACCGGACACTCCGGCAAACAAGCGTCGCAATCGATACAAGTGTCGGGATTGATCAATAACTTGTCGGGCAGTTCGTGGAAAGCCTCGACCGGGCAGACCGCCGCGCAGTCTGTGTACTTACATTCAACGCACGGCTCGGCAACAATATACGTCATAGGGTTCAGGATCCCGCCTTCAGGCGCCCGCTTCGATAAGCCTTCCGTCGTAATTATCGTCCCTCAAGAGCGAAGCCTGTGAAAGCAGGGACTCAAAACACGTCTAAAAGCAAAAGAAAACCGTAATACCTAGGAGCTTAACTTGTCAAATAAGGTTCCACAAGTGATAGAATCGGTTCATATTTCGAACTCAAGAAGGCGTAAATTCTCAGGACAAATAGGATGAAAACTATTAAAGCTGAACGTGAATTGGCTCTGGATTTTCTGCGTGTGACCGAGGCGGCGGCGATCGAATCGGCTAGAACAATGGGCCAGGGCGACCGAAAACACTCGGACCATGTCGCAGTCGAAGCGATGCGAGAGGTAATGGACACGGTGCCGATGCGCGGCCGCATCGTTATCGGCGAGGGTGAGCGTGACGAGGCTCCGATGCTCTACATCGGGGAGGAACTCGGCGGCGGGGCGTACTCTGACGAAGCCCGGGCGGAGTTCCCGGAGGTCGATATTGCTGTCGATCCGCTCGAGGGAACGAATCTCTGTGCACTGGGTGCCAATAACGCGATCGCCGTTCTAGCTGCAGCGGAACGGGGTGGATTGTTGAATGCACCGGATATCTACATGGACAAGATCGTCGTCGGGCCATCGTCGCGCGGCGCGGTGGATATTGACGCGCCCGTCATTGATAACCTCAGGAATATTGCACGCCGACTTGGCCGCGACGTCGACGACCTGACCGTGATATGCCTCGATCGCCCTCGACACAAGAAACTGGTTGACGATGTCCGCGCGGCAGGTGCGCGAATACGTCTGATCTCCGATGGCGATCTTTCTGCGGGAATATCGGCGGCCGTGGCTGGAACGAATATTCATGCGCTGATGGGAATCGGCGGAGCTCCGGAAGGTGTCATCACCGCGGCGGCGATGAAGTGCCTCAACGGCGAGATACAGGCAAAGCTTGTTTTCGATCCGGAACGACTTGGCGTAGATAGATCGAAGGTCCCCCCGGCAGAAGAAGTGATGGAGCGCCTTAAGGAGATGGGTATCACTGACCCGCACAAGATCTACGACACGAATGACCTTGCTCCGGGGAAAAAGATCATCTTTGCAGCGACCGGCGTCACGGACGGAGCCCTTCTACGAGGCGTCCGATTTTTCGGAGCCGGCAAGAGAACCCACTCGGTTGTGATGACGACAGACAGTAAGAGCATTCGATTTGTCGACACTGTTCACGTCGAAGGCGGACCTGATGCGGTGATCAGATTTTAGTCATTGGTCCTTTGTCATTAGTCATTGGTCCTTTGTCATTAGTCCTTTGTCCTTGGTCCTTGGTTCGTAGTCACGACGAATGACCAAAGACAAAGGACAAAGGACAAAGGACCAATGACAAATGACAAATGACAAACAACCATCGACGCAAACCCCCGAACCCCGTATGACAACGTCCAAACCTCATGTTCTAGATTTCAGCCAGGTTGGTGCCGGCGATGTCGCACTGGTCGGCGGAAAGTGTGCCAGTCTTGGTGAGCTCTTTCAGGAACTGACGGGCCAAGGTGTCCGCACGGTCGATGGATACTCGACTACCAGCTACGCCTACCACATGCTGCTCGATACAGACGGGCTTCGAGGGCGGCTGAAGAAGTTACTCAAGGGTCTCGATGTAAATAATCTCGAAGAGCTGGCACGGGTTGGAAAGGAGGCTCGAGCGATGATGCTTGAGACGCCATTTCCGAAAGACGTCGAATCTGCGATCTTCGATGGTTACAAGCGACTCGGCGACCGGATCGGGAAACGTTCGTTCGAGGTCGCGGTCCGTTCCTCCGCGACAGCCGAAGACTTGCCGGATGCGTCGTTTGCCGGGCAACAGGACACGATCTTGAACGTTCGCGGTGAGCAAAGACTGATCGAAGCGTGCCACGAATGCTACGCGTCGCTGTGGACTGATCGGGCGATCTCGTACCGGACGGCAAAAGGCTTCGATCATTTTGACGTCGCCCTATCGATCGGGATCCAACCGATGGTGCGGTCGGATATCGCGTCCAGCGGCGTTATGTTCACGCTCGATACCGAGAGCGGTTTTCGCGAGGCGGTCGTCATCAACGGCGCGTGGGGTTTAGGCGAAGCCGTTGTTCAGGGAATGGCGACACCTGATGAGTGGATCATTTTCAAACCGACGCTAAAGCTCGGATTCCGCCCGATCGTGACGCGCAAGCTCGGTGTAAAGGAAGTGAAGATGGTTTTCAACGACGACGGCATAGGGACGATCGTCCGGCCGGTCGTCGACTCGCAGCGAATGCGGTTCTGTCTCGCGGGTTTCGAGGTTCTTCAACTTGCCCAGTGGGCGTGCGCGATCGAGGACCATTACTCAAAACTCGCCGGCCGACATCAACCGATGGATATCGAATGGGCGAAAGACGGCATCACAGGCGAACTTTTTATTCTTCAGGCGCGGCCTGAAACGGTGCACGCGCAGAATGCCGAAAGCAATTTTATAGAAACGTACGAGATAACCGGAGATCATGGCGCCCCGCTCACCTCGGGCGTTGCGGTAGGTCAAAGGATCGGGCACGGAGCGGCCCATGTGATGCTCGATGCGGCTAAGCTGACGAGCTTCAAGGAGGGTGAGATCCTTGTGACAACGATGACGGACCCGGCTTGGGAACCTATCATGAAACGGGCGTCCGCTATCGTTACCGAGCGTGGCGGTCGTACCTGTCACAGCGCCATCATCAGCCGCGAGCTAGGCATACCGTGCATTGTCGGAACCGGCGACGCAACCGAAAAAGTTAAGAACGGCTCCGACATAACCGTCTCTTGTGCGGAAGGCGACGTCGGCAATATTTACTACGGCAAGGTCGACTTTAAGGTCAACAAACATCAGATCACGGACACTGAGCGGCCGCGGACGCAGGTTATGATGAACGTCGGCGATCCGGACCATGCGTTTGCCGTATCGCGTTTGCCGAACGATGGTGTCGGTCTCGCACGACTTGAGTTCATCATCAACAATCACATCGGCATTCATCCGATGGCGCTTTGTAACTACCCGAACCTGAAGCGACGCGAGGACATCGACACGATCTCGCAAAGAATTCTCGAAGAAGATCCGAAAGAGTTTTTCGTCCGGTCGCTTGCGGAAGGCATCGGGCGTATCGCGGCGGCGTTCTATCCAAAACCGGTCATCGTTCGAATGTCAGACTTCAAATCGAACGAATACGCGATGCTGATCGGCGGACGCGAGTTCGAGCCGCTGGAAGAGAATCCCATGATCGGTTTCCGTGGAGCATCGAGATATTACGACGATCGTTACAAAGCGGGATTCAAACTCGAGTGCCTGGCTTTGCTCCGGGCGCGTGAGGACATGGGTCTGACAAATATCACTCCGATGATTCCGTTTTGCCGCACCGTCGAAGAGGGTGAAAAGGTGATCGGGATCATGGCCGAACACGGTCTTGTTCAGGGTGAGAACGGACTCGAGATCTACGCGATGTGCGAACTCCCGGCGAACGTAGTCTTTGCGGATGAGTTCCTGAAAGTCTTCGATGGATACTCGATCGGGTCGAACGACCTGACACAACTTGCCCTCGGTCTGGACCGCGACTCGGAGATGGTCGCCCACCTCTTCGACGAGCGCAACGGAGCAGTTGAGAAGATGGTTGCGATGGCTATCGAAGCCGCGATCCGCTCGGGGAAGAAGATCGGTATCTGTGGACAGGCTCCGTCGGACTATCCCGAGTTTGCCGAGTTTCTGGTACAGAAGGGAATCAATTCAATCTCGCTGAACCCGGACACAGTCATTCAAACGACCCATCACATCCTCGAAACCGAAAAAGCCTTGAAGCAAAGGGCAGCGGGGGAGTAATGAGAAGTCAGAATGCAGAAGTCAGAATGCAGAATTCAGAATTCAGAACTTTGCCGCCTTCGCGAGCTTTGCGTGA
>JBKJOR010000120.1:0-27996 GCA_046595575.1 Pyrinomonadaceae bacterium
GCGGATGTGCGGCGAGTATTCCGGTCTTCGAGAGGAACTCAATCGGTGAGCAGTGCGGAACTTCCCACTCGACTCCGAGCTTGCGATATAGGTCGATAAAAAATCCGTCGCCGCGCATTAGCAGGGCATCTTCGGCGATCGATTCCCCGACGTGGATCGTCAAATTTACGTCCTCATCGATCGCGTATCGCGCGATCAGTTCAAATAGCTTTCGGCTGACGGTGTACGGCGAATGCGGCGACAGGCCGACCTCGACGAGATCAGTGCCCTCTTCGCGAAGACCCAAAAACTTGTCTTTCAGCTTCCCGAAATCATCCAAGGCGGTCGCGTTGTCCGGCGAAAACTCCGTCTCCTGAAACAGCACGCCGCGTAACCCGACTTTTTTCAGTGCCTTAAAGCCCGCATATCCGTACCGTCCGATATCGCCGAAGCATGTCACGCCTGCTTGTGCTCCCTCCGTCGCACCCAACACCGCTGCCGCCTCGATCTCATCCGCCGAGAGAGCCGATCGGAGCGCGTGGAGCTTGAGCAGCCACGACCGGAAATCGTGTTCGACATCATCCAGCGCACCGCGCATCGATGTGATCTCGAGATGCGAATGACAGTTAACGAACCCAGGAAGAATGGCGGCTTGTCGGAGATCGGTGAGCTCGGCATCGGGAAACCGCGAGACAATATCATCCCTAGTTCCAACGGCGATGACGTGCTCGTTCTCTATCGCAACACTTCCATGGGCGATCGGCTCGGATGAGATCGGCAGCACGTATTCCGCAGCGAGGATCTTCATTTTGTTTTGAGAATGCTTTTGTCGGAGCGGTAGCGTTCGAGGATCGACGAGACGTAGGCGCGTGTCGACGATATCCCGATCCGCGAAATGAATTCGGCTTCAGATAGACGCGAAACATCGACGCCGCGGGTCCATTCCTCGACGCGGCTCGGCCCGGCGTTATACGCAGCCAGCATCATCGCTGTTTCGGCCGGACGTCCGCGAAAGGGCTCGCGGATCTTCTCCAGATACCAGCACCCGACTTGAATGTTCCGTTCCGGATCGCTCATGAATGCGACGACATTCTCGGTCGTTTCTCGTTCGAACTCCCGGAGGCCCGTCTCTTTCGCCCATTCGCGAGCGACAAGGGGCGTCACCTGCATCAGCCCGACCTCGTCGTCTTCGCCGATCGCCGCCGAGCGAAACCAGGTCTCCTCGTATATCAGGCTCCAGACAAGACGTTCGTCCATCCGGTAAACTCGCGCGTGCCGCGCGATCAACTCGTCGTGCCGGTGCTCCCAGTATGAAAGAAAGAAATATGAACCGGCGGTCAGAACCACGGCAAGTATGAACAGGCAGGAAAGCAGATAGCGAAACATTTACAAGGTGAAGTACGGAATAACGGTAATTCGGTAATGGTAATTTACCGCGCGATCGTCGGTTTTCTTTTCAAACCTGCGGCCATTTTCTCGTCTTCGTAGACGAGCGAATGCCCCTCAGTCTCCGTGTGCCGCCCGGACCTGATCATTTCGGCGAACAGATCGGTGTCGTAATCCACCTCAAGCGCCATTTCCTTGCGGATCTCGATTAGCACCTCTAAAAATTTGGGTCGCCGGTACATTTGAATGAATAGTAAATCTCGGAAAGGCCCGACGCAACATCAGCTGTGAACCAGAAATTCGGGCGTGACGATAGTCGGCGAGAAAAAACCGGCGGCGGTGTTGAAGAGCCGGATGCGTGCCTGCTTCCGGACGTTGGCGAGATGGCCGAAATTCCAGGTGACCAAATAATCGATCTTATGGATCGATGCCAGAGCGACGTGAAAGGCGTCGGCCATGAACTTGCGATGGAAAATACCGCGCGATACATATCCTTCGGCAAGGATCGCGACCTCATCGGAGAATTCGACACGCTCAAACGGCTTGATGATATTCATGTAGCCAGTCCGATGCGGCTCGCTTACGCGCTCCAATTCGCGCTGCACGAGGATCGAGGTGCACGCCCGATACTCGGAGAGTTCGTGTTCGAACCAACGGATCGTAAGGTCGCGGCGGAACGGATCTCCGGCATCCAGGTACGCCCCGATGACTGATGTTTCCAGATAAAGGCTTAGCTTCATTAAGAAGCCTACTCTACTGTTCCTGATCGATAGAAACAAATGTGACCTTCGAATTCTTGAAATCGAACGTCATGCGGTAGTTGCGGAGAAAGTTGCCGCCGAGGATGCCGGCTTGTTCGAATCCGGACGCTTCGTTGATCAAGTCAAGATCAAGAGCAATTGCTGTAATGCTCTTCCGTGAGTGCGCACCGAAACTGACGCGCGGCAGCAGGAATGAAGGAACATTGTTAGTAACACCCGCCGAGCCAATGACGCGCATTTTCTCGGTCCGGACAAAGGGACTCACGCTCTGCATATTTGCGACGTCGTCCGAGATCACGGAGACGCTCGCTCCCGTATCGACGATAAAATTTAGCGGCTCCTCAATACCCTGGAGCTGCACTTCTCCGCTCAAAAATCCGCTAGAGGTCAGACGCAGCGGGACCGAAACGCTTTCGCCTACGACGGCCGGATCGATATTCTTTTTCGTCAGCGAGAACTTGAGCGAGCCGTAATCGATCGTCGTCAGAAACTTTGAAATGAGTGAGAGGCCGATGTATCCGTCGATATCGTCACCGTCACTGTGAAATCGTCGGATGTAGACCGGCACGCTGCGCACCTCGACATCTCCGATCTCTACCTGTTTAAGAAATCCGTAAACGATCTCAAATCGTCCGTCACCGCCGATACCCTTAGCAAAACCGCCGCGAGTCACGGGCCCGATCTTAAGCCGCTTCGCCGTCTCCTCAGAGATTACCGATATTCCCGAGCCTGTATCAAGCACGAACCTGAGCGGCTCGTCACGCCCGTTGACCTTAAGCTCTATCACCGGACGATTTCCAATGACCTGCATCGGAACCGATGTCTCGACCTCACCGGCAACTACGTAGAGTGACTGCTTGTGACCGAGAAATCTAAGAAAATTTATCAACCCCTTGATCCGCTGCCGGCGCTCGTCGTCCGTGTCGCGAGACAGAGCCAGGAAACGATTGTAGGCTTCGGCCGCCTCCTGATAACGTTCCGCTCGGGCGGAAACCTGCGCCAGAGCAAAGTAATAATCCGGCTCGTTGGGATCGTGATAAACCGCCTCCGCAAGATTGCCAAGACTGGCGAAGATGCGATTTTCATAAAAATCAAGCATCCCGTAACCGGCCCATGCGAGGGCTTCCTTCCGGTTCAGCCGCAGTGCGTTGACAAAAACGGTTCGTGCTTCGCGAAACCGTCCGGCGCTGAGCAGCGTTGCACCGAGAACCGCAAACGCGTTTGAATTTTTAGGTTCGGCCTTCGCAACCGAAAAGCTGAGCTCGTACGCTTCGCTCAGCCGGCGCTGTTTGACAAGGACAAAAGCGAGCTTAAGCTTCGCTCCCGAATGCGTCGGATTTATCTCGGTAGCACGCTTGAACACCTTCTCGGCTTCGTAGTATTCGCCCTGACGCACAAGTCGATCGCCCTGTTTGAGAAGCGCTCGAAAATCGTCCGGGCTTACCTTGAAAACGTCGCCGGCGGCGATGAGGGCCGAGGCCTGAGAAAAAATAAGTAAGCCAATAACTGCAAGGCGCTTGATCGCAAAAGGAGTGTCAATAAACTTAATGTTCAAAGAAGACGGCGTCATAACAACTCCTTCCTGATGGGCCTCTGAAAGTCACTTCAGGATCTGGCCGGTCTTCATAGACCAGAGCACCAGATCCATCTCGTCAAAATCGATTCTTGTCCGCTTGGTAAGTTCTCTTAACTTTGACTCGACCGTTAGATACCTCGACCGGCCATTTGGTGGCTTGGGCGAGTCGATGATTTTCAACTCAGCCAAGCATCTAAGGACGTGCTTGTCGAGGATCGCGTAACCCTTCAACCCAATATTGCGCAGAAAGTGACTTGCCTCCTTGTAGCCAAGCCCTTTTATCCCCTTTTCCCTGACCAGCCAGTCGCGACGTTCGAAATGACAGTCAAAGCTCTCAAGCTTGTTGCGAAGCTGAAAATTGCAGTGTCGTTCGAGAAAATCCCTAGAGGCGAACACGTATCCAGCCCTTGCATTCGGGTACCGGTGAACGCCCGATAGAGCCTTGGCTAACTCAGGCTGAGAACCTTTCGCAAGCAACTGCCGGACGGCCTCAACAGAATTCAATCCCATTCTCGCCGAGCAGCCCCCGGTGAAGAAACAATAGACCATCTCTTCCCAAAGCCTCGAGTCATCGCCATCCTTCCAGACCGAATCGAACTCGGCCAGTCTGAGCCTGATCTCGTCTCGTCTTTCCCGATGTGTCCGTAAGATCGCGTTGATAGTCAGGTTTTCGGGTTTGGTCTTCATCAGATATCGTTGGTTTCATAGTATTGCCGCCTGAAACGCACTGTCAACAGATAATAGTTCGGAGCGCTTCGCAAAATAAACCGTAATCCACGTATAAGCATGTCTGATTGCTCGTATTGTCGGATCAAATGCGTAGCATCCCGGAGTCGAGGGAATTCATCTGAACCGAACCTATTCTCCTCTGGATATTACGGATGCGAATTAGGAATTGAAAGAATGACGGCCCGGCGGGTATACTTAATGCAGCCTTCTTAGCAGGCTAACCACCTGCCCCACCTGGCCGGACGACGAAATCGATGAATATTTTTAGATTTACATATCCTCTCGCTTTTATTGTCGCCGCGCTATTTTCTTATACTCCGGCTCTCGGCCAGCAAACTTCTACACCGGCGCCGGGTAAACCGCTTCTTCAGGAAATCCAGATCTTTTCAGGTGATCAGCCTGCGAGCTCGCCGTATGTCAGGAAGACAGGTGAGTCGCAGCCAGTTGCCGGATCGCCGCCAGCCAGGCTTGCCCGATCGTCGTTTCCGGTAATTGCAGAAACAGCAATTCCTGGTTACTCGGGTGTTCTTGTCGAGACACTTGAGGGGAACGTAGTAGTCGAAAGTTATTCAAACATAGCCTTCAACCCCGCTTCGAATGTGAAGATCGCAACCTCGTACGCAGTTCTCAAGACCTTCGGCCCGGAATATCGTTTTCCGACCAGTGTATGGACCGATGGCAGCTACGATCAGGCGACCCAGACGATCCACGGAAATCTTTATGTTTCGGGACGAGACCCGATTTTCGGTTTTGAGCACGCGGTAGGTTTGGCGGCCGAGCTTAATCGAATCGGCATTCGAACCGTCTCCGGCGATCTTGTTGTGACCGACAATTTCGCGATGAACTACTCGACGTCCCCACAGATATCGAGCCGGACCCTGTTCGCGACACTTGATGCCGCAAAGCGTTCCACCGCGGCAACCCGCGTGTGGACAAACCACCTCATCCATTCCGGGCGCCCGTCTCCGAGCACGGGGCTCCCGAGCGTTCTTTTTAGCGGCGATGTTTACGTTCAGCCGATGCCGAGCAACGCAAAACTCTTGTTCACTCACGAGTCGACGCCGATGCGCGACATTGTGAAGGTGATGATGTGCTACTCGAACAACTTCGTCGCCGAGCGATTGGGCGATCTGCTTGGCGGCCCGTACGGCGTAGCCCGGATCGTGCAGCAGAATACGGGATCGCTTCCGAATGAATTCTCGATCGCAACCGCAAGCGGACTTGGCATCAACCGCGTCACTCCGGCTGCGATGATGAAACTACTCCGCGTTCTTCGTACCGACCTGGCTAAATACAAGATGACTTTTGCCGACATTATGCCGGTCGCAGGGCTCGATCGCGGCACGCTTGAGAATCGGTTCGATACTGATTTCGCTTCGGGAAGTGTTATCGGCAAGACCGGAACGCTGGGCCAGACCGACGGCGGAGCAAGTGCCCTTGCGGGTGAGATAAACACACGCAATGGAAAACTTCTGTTCGTGATCTTTAACCAGCGCGGTAACGTTTCACGTTTTCGTAGCTTCCAGAATAATTACGTCTCGCTGATCCAAGGTCAGTTCGGCGGGCCGGCCCCGATCGCGTATACGGCCACTTCGCTTGACTACCGGATGGCGAAGTCGCGATTTACGTATCCCGGTCGTGCAATAGTAAATAACGAATAAGGCGGAACGCAGAGAACGCAGAGAACGCGGAGTGGAGTAATATGTCTTCCTCCGCGTTCTCTGCGTTAAATTTTTCCGTTTGTCCAATTACCTAAGATGTTGCAAACTCTTAAACGCACATCGCACGGACGTGAATGAACGACATCGAGAAAGAGCCGCCCGTTTCAGAAGAGCCCGAAGAGCTCGCCGATCCGACTGACGTCGCAGACATAGTCGAAGACGGATCAAAAAAGCCCCAGAGTATTGCCAGATCCGCTGGAATCGTTTCGATCGCCGTCATGTTCTCGCGCGTCTTCGGCCTGATCCGCGAAACGATCTTTGCGCGCTTCTTCGGAGCAGGATTTCTCTACGACGCATTCATCGTCGGCTTTCGCATTCCAAATCTTCTTCGCGACCTGTTTGCCGAAGGCGCTCTATCGGCGGCATTCGTCAAGGTCTTTACCGATTACCAGCTTAAGAACAGCGAGGCCGAAGCGTGGCGACTGGCAAGCCTTGTTTTCAATGCTCTAGCCGTCGTACTTAGCGTCGTTACGGTTCTCGGGATCCTTCTGTCTCCCCTCCTCGTAAAGGCGATCACCTACAACTACCTTGGCGATCCGAACCACTACTATCCCGCCGAGAAGGCTGCTCTGGCTACGGTGCTCATGCAGTTGATGTTTCCATTCATCCTGTTGGTCGCACTCGCCGCTCTTGCCATGGGCGTGCTGAATACGAAAGGTCGATTCGGCATTCCGGCCTCTGCATCGACCGCATTCAACATCGCATCGATTATCGCCGGACTTTTTCTTGCATACTGGCTCAGCGGCGGCGAGTGGGAACGTTCGACGGATAAATTTGCTATACCGAGCGATGCAGCTCAATGGGCGATCATTGGAATGTCGATGGGTACATTGATCGGCGGTGCGGCCCAGCTGATCATCCAGGTGCCATCCCTGTTCAAGGTAGGTTTTCGCTTCTCTCTTAACCTCAGTTTTCGCGACGAGGGCGTACGTCGAGTCATGCGGCTGATGGCGCCGGCGATCATAGGAACGTCTGCAGTCCAGGTCAAAGTCGTCGTAGACACGGTGGTAGCGTCCGGGATCGACGGGGGAGCGTCGTGGCTAAGCTATGCTTTTCGGCTGATGCAGTTCCCGATCGGCGTGTTCGGCGTTGCGATCGGAACGGCTGCGATCCCTACTTTGTCCCGACTCGCATCCGAGAATAATTTCGAAAAATTTCGCTCGACGTTGTCAGATGCCATCAAGCTCGTTTTGTTATTGGCGATCCCGTCCGCGTGCGGCCTGATCGTGTTGGGTGAACCCATTGTCGGCCTCATCTACCAGCGCGGTGAGTTCGATGCGTTCGACACGAACATGGTCTCCTGGGCGTTGACGGCCTACTCGATCGGCCTCGCGGGTTACGCCGCTATCAAGGTGCTCTCACCGGCTTTCTACGCGCTCGACGATGCCAAGACGCCGATGTACGTCAGCCTCGCGTCGATCGTGATCCACGTCGCAACAAGCTTTGGAATGATGCAGCTCCTGTCGCATGTGGGACAATCGGCCGAGCGTCCTAACGGCTACGGGCATGCGGGCGTCGCTCTTGCGACATCGACAGTGGCCCTCGTGAATTTCCTGGCTCTTGCGTTCTTGATGAGACGGCGCATCGACCGGATCAACGGCGGGGATATTCTACGATCGGTTGGTAAGATCGTCGTTGCCTCGTCCGTGATGTCGATGGTTGCGTATGCGGTGTACTACGCCTTGAACCGGAGCATTGGCTCGCAGATGCTGATCGCCAGGCTAATAGAAACTCTGATCCCGATCGGTGTAGCTGCGGCTACTTTCTTTTTCGCTGCCAGACTACTCGGGCTGGAAGAAATTGCTAAGGTAACCCGGATGGTAAAAGCAAAACTTCAACGACAATGATCTCTGCATTTCGCGATCAAGAACCAAAGATTCATGAAACGGCCTTCATTGCGGACGACGCCGTCGTGATAGGCGACGTCGAGATCGGTGAAGAGGCGAGCGTCTGGTTCGGGTCGATAGTACGAGGCGATGTGAACTATATCCGGATCGGCGACCGGACAAACATTCAGGATGCTTGTGTCATTCACGTCAGTTCGAAAGATCACCCAACAATTCTCGAGCACAAGATCACCGTCGGCCACCGTGTCACTCTTCACGGCTGTTATGTTGAGACCGGCTGTCTTATCGGCATCGGCTCGATCATTCTCGACGGTGCCCACATCGGTCGAAACTCGCTTGTCGCGGCCGGCAGCCTTATCACACCCGGAACAGTGATACCTGCTGAGACACTCGTGATGGGAGCTCCCGCAAAGGTGAAGCGGTCGCTCACTCCGGACGAACTTATTAAACTGGATCGGTCTTGGCAGAACTATGTCGATCTCAGCCGACAGTACATTGCGAACGGATAGCGTCCTTTTACAAATCGGCTCGGACCGTCGTAGAATCCCCTCGTCTCAAATTCGCCCGTCTTTCAGAATGAAAATATGAAAAAGATCGCCGTGTCTGTCGCGTGGCTGATGCTCGCAACTATAGTGATTTCCGCACAGGATGAGGAGCCGGGCAAAAACGAGTTGTCGGTGTGGGGTGGCTTTGCTCCGGCAGTTCGAACCTTCGACACGAGTGGCCGAACATGGGACGGCAAGCTTGGCATCGGAGCGATTCGATACTCGCGGCGATTCAACAACAGTGACTGGATCAATCTCAAGTACACGCTCGACGCGTCGTTCGTGGTAATGAATTATCCCGACAAGATCGTTACCGGTACCAACGTGATGCGTGTCCGTGAAACTCGATATGGCTTTGGCGTAGCCCCGATCGGCGTGCAAGGTAATTTTCGTCCGCGGAAAAAGCTGCAGCCGTTTGTCGGGCTGAGCCTCGGCTTTCTTCCGTTCACCGAGACGACACCGAACGTAACTGGAAAGAAATTAAACTTCAGCACCGAGGGTGGCGGCGGGATCGAGTATCGTCTCGGCAACAAAAAAGCGGTCACCTTCGGATACAAGTTCTACCATATCTCCAACGCCAGCCGCGGCATCGAAAACCCAGGCTACGACGCGCAGCTCCTCTATGTTGGCTACACGTTCTGGAGTCGTTAATCGCGAATCGTTAGTCGTTAATCGTAAAATCGTGAATTGGGTCACTGGGGTCCCAGGAGACACCGCAAAGTCGTCAATTTACTATTCACGATTTACTATTCACGATTTACTATTCACGATTAACGATTAACGATTAACGATTAAAGATGTCGAAGACAAACCCTGCTCGCGGTATGCGCGATTTTCTCCCCGCCGATGTACGCAAGCGCGACTACGTCATAGGTATTATCAAAGAGGTTTACGAGAGTTTCGGCTTTGAGCCCCTCGAGACGCCCGCCGTCGAGAACATCGAGACCCTGATGGGCAAGTATGGCGACGAAGGTAACCAGCTCATTTTCAAGATCCTTAAACGCGGACAGAAGTTGACCGAAGTTACAGAGTTAGCAGAGTTGCAGAGTTCAGGAACTGCTGGAAACTCCGAACCTCCTGGAAACTCTGAATCTCCCGGAAACTCTGCAACTCTGGAAAACTCGCTTTCCGACCTTGCTTTGCGTTACGACCTAACGGTCCCCCTCGCCCGTGTCGTCGCCAACCGAAAGAACGACATTCCGAAGTTTTTCAAGCGATATCAGATTCAGCCGGTGTGGCGTGCGGATCGCCCAGCCCGTGGAAGATTTCGCGAGTTTTATCAATGCGACGTCGACGCGATCGGCTCGAGCTCGATGGTCGTCGAGGCGGAATTGATCTCGGCGGTTAGCAAGATACTTGAAAGACTCGGGTTCACGGATTTCGTGGTTCGTCTAAACCATCGCGAAATTCTCACCGATATTCTGGACACCGCAGGCGTGCCGGCCGATCTGCACGCGGACGCCCTCGTCGCGATAGATAAGCTGGACAAGATCGGTAGCGAAGGTGTAGCAAAGGAGCTTTCCGACCGGGGTGTTGCGGACGATGCTTCAAGAATGCTACTTGAGATTTTCGAGCAGACACGTCAGATCATAGGCGACGGCAAGAATGTAAATCGAACGATAGTCGGCAATCTCATCAACATCGTCAGCAATGAGGTCCTTACCCAGATAGGGACCATCCTGAAGTTGGCTGACAAATGTCCTATCCAGATCGACCCGAGTCTTGCCCGCGGACTCTCTTACTACACCGGCACGATTATGGAGATCAACGTCCCCGATCTCGCGGGTTCACTTGGCGGTGGCGGGCGCTATGACGGGCTGATCGGAATGTTTGGCAAGGACCAGATTCCGGCTTGCGGATTCTCGCTCGGACTCGAGCGAATTCTGTTCGTGATGGAAGAGCGTGGAATGTTCCCACCCGAGATCGCCGATTCGACACCGGCGGATGTGATGGTCACGATCTGGAGCGAGGAGACGATTGGAGAATCGCTGAAGCTCGCGAGTGAGTTGAGACGCGAGGGCCTACGCGTCATGGTCTATCCCGAACCCGACAAATTCGCCAAGCAGATGAAATATGCGGATGCGATCAAGGTGCCGTTTGTTTGCATCCTTGGTCCCGAGGAGATCGGAGCGGCGAAACTGAAGCTGAAGAATATGAAGTCGGGTGAAGAAGAGTTACTGACGCCTAAGGCAGCCGTGCAGTCGGTCCGGTCGTCGACATGAGTAGAACTCAGTGTGCGGAAGCTCTGCTTTCATTTCAGGGCGATGGTTTTGGGTCAGGGCTGGGTCAGGGCGATGGTTTTGGGTCAGGGCGATGGTTTTGGGTCAGGGCGATGGTTTTGGGCTTCGCCCCTCGGTGTGCGGAAAAGCTCTGCTTTTCCGGTCAGGCCTAAAAATCTTTGCGGCTACGCCGCGAATGGGCGGCGTAGCCGCATGTAATTGGGAGGCCCGCGGAAAAGCAAAGTTTTTCCGCACACCGAGCGGCATAGCCGAAGAAGCAATAAACATCACAGGCCGGATTAAGTGAAATTTTTAAGGCTGCCACGTGGGCAGCCTTTGCTATCTCTAAAAATCGGTAACTACGTATTAGTAATTCCGTCTTCCGCCGAGACGGACACGGTTAGTGACTACGGTTCTTGTCCTGCCATTCGCAAAATAAGTCGTACGGATGGTTTCACGATACCTGTAGGAGCCAACCCACCTGACCCGAGTCGATGTGACGACTCGCGTGCGCCGATTATAACGATTATAGCGTCGCCCCGGTTGCACGATGATCTGCGGATCCGCCGTGATTGCCGCCGTTGCGGACTTTGCTTCGGCCGTAGGTACGACCACTGAAAGCATTCCCAGCATTAACGATGAAAGCAATATCTTTTTCATAATTCTCTCCCTTGTTCGTTCTCCCGCTCGAAGCGGTTGTAGTTATGACGCGCCCGATAGATGAGTGGTTGACCTTTTATCTGCAAAGTTATGTAAATGGATGGATGAATTTACTTCGCGTAGACGTCGACCGGATATGGGGCAAGTGCCAAGCTGAGCATGGCGGCGTGTGATATTCTTAGGCTACTGCTATGAAAGGCATCTCCATCCTTGGCTCAACCGGCTCGATCGGCTGCAATACCCTCAAAGTGATCGAACACCTCGGCGACTTCCGCGTTGTTGCGCTCGGAGCCGGCCGAAACATGTCGAGGTTCGCCGAGCAGATCGCTCGATTCAAGCCTGAGCTGGTTTCAGTTGAGGATGAAGGCTGTGCGGAAACGCTCGAGCGGGAGCTTCACGCGATCGGCGTCAAGCCGCCGCAGGTCGGACTGGGTACTCCGGGCCTTGAGGCTGTCGCCTGTCATCCCAAGGCCGAGACGGTCGTCTCGGCCGCCGTCGGTGCGGTCGGATTCATTCCGACACTACGCGCGATCGAAGCCGGAAAGCGCATCGCGTTGGCAAACAAAGAGACTCTCGTCATGGCCGGCGAGCTTATGACAAAGGCGGCAGAAAGTTCAGGTGCCGAGATCCTTCCGGTCGACTCCGAACACAATGCGATCCATCAATGCCTCCGCGGCGAAAGAGAAAGCGAAGTCCGCCGGTTGATCCTTACCGCGTCGGGCGGACCTTTCCGAACTAAGTCGAAACAAGAGATCGAAAATGCAACGGTCGAACAAGCGCTCGATCATCCGAATTGGAAAATGGGTGACAAGATAACGATCGATTCGGCGACTTTGATGAACAAGGGGCTCGAAGTGATCGAGGCACGCTGGCTGTTCGGGTTTGACGCCGATCAGATCTCTGTCGTCGTCCATCCGCAGTCCGCGGTTCATTCGATGGTAGAAATGGTCGACGGCTCGATAATCGCCCAGCTAGGTGTTACGGACATGAGGCATGCGATCCAATACGCTTTGACCTTCCCGGACCGTCGTGAGAACTGTATGCCGGCGATCTCCTTTTCGGAGCTCAGAGAATTAACCTTCGAAGATCCGGACAATGATAGATTCCCCTGTCTAGGTCTTGCATATGATGCCTTGCGACGGGGTGGCACAACGCCGACTGCGCTGAATGCCGCGAACGAGGTCGCGGTGGCCGCGTTTCTCGACGGAAAACTCAGGTTCGGTGATATTGCGAACCTTAATCGGACGGTCGTCGATCTGCACAAAACAAGATCTGCCGACAGCCTCGAATCGATCCTCGAAGCGGACCGTGCGGCCCGCCTTGCTGCTGAGCACTTCATGACCAGTAACTCCCCGGCACTTGCGACACAAGGGGTTTGACCTAACGTTCGGCGGGTTCTAAACTTTTAGGTTGCAACGTCGGCCAACGATACAGGGTCTAACGCTGTGGTTTTATAAAGGATTTTTTCGATTATGCCTGATTTTATAATAGTCATTCTGGCCGTCATTTTTGTTCTAGGTATTGCCATCAATATCCACGAGTTCGGACATTTTATCGTCGCAAAGCTTTTTGGGATGCGCGTCGAGGCGTATTCGTTCTTCGGTCTCGGGCCGCGGGTCTGGGGATTCAAGGTCGGTCATACCGATTATCGTGTAAGTGCGATTCCGCTCGGCGCATACGTGAAACTTTACGGTGATGAAGCGACTTCCTCGCTGGAAGGCGGCGAATCATCAGGCGAGACGGTTCCCGAATCGGAGCTTTACGAACTGCGGCCGCGATGGCAGAAATTCCTGGTCATGCTTGGCGGACCGTTCATGAATATCATGCTCGCCCTCGCGATCCCGTTCGGAGCCGCGGTCCTTTATGGCGTGCCTTCAATGCCGGCACCGATCGTAGGATCGGTTCGCCCCGGCGGAGCCGCTGAGATCGCGGGGATCAAGCCGGGCGACCGGGTCGTGTCCTTTGACGGAAAGGAAAACCCGACCTGGGGTAATATCCGTGATGATTCGATGATATCGCCCGACAAGGATGTGGCGATGACCGTTGAACGCGGCGGCCAAAATATCCCGCTCACGATCAAACCGTCGCGCGAAGATCTCGGCGGTAATGCTATTGGCGATGTTGGAATGGTACCCGACGCCGGCGTCGAGCCGGTCGAGGTAGGGGTGGTCAGTCCCGACTCGCCTGCCGCGCAGTCCGGACTGCTCGCCGGCGACAGGGTACTTGCCTTCAATGGTCAAACCGTTCGAAACAGCCAGGAGCTAAGTAGCCAGATCAGGGAGAATAAAGACGCTCCGGCGACACTTGTCATCGAACGCAACGGCCAACGACAGGATATACAGACGCAAGCTCGCCTGGATAACGGGACATACCGAATCGGTATCCAGTTTTCAGGAGCGAGCATTACGACGCTCGAGCCTGTCAGCATCGGCGGTGCGGCAGCGTTCGCGGTTGAATCCAACCTTCGTGTAATTCGTCTCACAGGAAAAGTCTTTGGTCAGCTCTTTTCCGGACAGCGATCCGTTAAGGACGCTGGTCTCGCCGGTCCGGTCGGCATAGTCGGACAGATCGCTCTCGTCGTCCGCGAAGCAGGCTTCGCCGGACTGGTTTCGATACTAGCGGTCATCAGCCTGAACCTTGGTGTATTTAATTTGCTTCCGATACCTTTGCTCGACGGCGGGCAGATCCTGGTACTGGGAATAGAGAAAGTACTGTCCTGGTTCGGACGAACACTCTCTATGGCGTGGAAAGAGAGAATTCAGCTGACGGGCCTCGCGTTCATTCTACTCCTGATAGTTTTCGTGACGTTTTTGGATATTTCAAAGTTCTTCTAGTGAATCGTTAATAGTAAATCGTAAATAGATCGTCTTGGTCAGTTATCTATTTACGATTTACGATTCACTATTTACCGCTTATGCGAGTTTCACGCGCAGTAAAAGTACGCGATATTCAGATCGGGGGCGGTGCGCCGGTCGTTGTGCAGTCGATGACCAAGACCGACACGACCGATGTTGACGGCACGATCCGCCAGATCGAAGAAATGGTCCGGGCTGGTTGCGAGATTGTTCGCATCGCCGTTCCCGACGACGACGCGGCCGCTGCGATGTACGAGATCCGAAAGCGGACCGATGTTCCGATCGTCGCCGATATCCATTTCCACTACAAGCTTGCGTTGAAGGCCCTCGACGCAGGAATCGATAAGCTCCGCATCAATCCCGGCAACATCGGTTCCATCGACCGTGTTCGTGAAGTGGTGCGTGCCGCCGAGGCCCGCAAGGTTCCCATCCGTATCGGTGTCAACGGGGGGTCACTTGAAAAAGATCTGCTCAAGAAATACGGAACTGCAACGCCGGAAGCTATGGTCGAATCCGGAATGCGGCACATCCGGATTCTCGAGGATCTCGGTTTCAGCGACACGATAATTTCCTTGAAGGCATCGGACGTTAACCGCATGGTCGCGGCCTATCGGCTGATGGCTGACAAGGTCGACTATCCGCTGCACCTCGGCGTGACTGAGGCCGGAACACCGTTCGGAGGCACGATCAAATCTGCGATCGGACTGGGCGTTTTACTGCACGAAGGGATCGGCGATACGATCCGCGTTTCGCTAGCCGCCGAGCCGCACGAAGAGGTCCGCGTCGGTTGGGAGATTCTCAAATCTCTCGGGCTGCGCAATCGTGGTGTTACGGTCGTCGCCTGTCCGACATGCGGTCGGCTGGACATCGACAATTTCGTTGAGATTGTGACCGAAGTCGAGAGGCGTTTGGCTCACGTAGAAGAGCCACTGCATCTGTCGATAATGGGATGTGCGGTCAACGGACCGGGCGAGGCCCATGACTCACAATTAGGAATTACGTTTGGCCGCAACGTCGGCATGATCTTTAAAGACGGTGTCCCGATGCGGCGTGTTGCAGGCGAGGACATCGTGGAAGAGTTTGTAAAGGAAGTTGAGATCTTGCGAAAAGAAGGATCGTCTGCGAAGTCGCTAGCTGACGCGAATCCATTCGTGCAGATCAAATAGGCCTCTTGTCCGTTTAGATAGGTGCCCGCGAAATACGCGAAAAGACGCGAAAGGAAATCATTTTCTTCCTTCGCGTCTTTTCGCGGGCAGATTCCTTACTCGGATTTCCTCGGTAAATGTAATTTACGGGAAAAGAACCGTGAACGGATACCAAGGCAGATTTCTCGCGACACCAAATACGATCAGTAAACAGAAGAATACCCAGAGTGCGTTTGGATGAAGAAGATTAACGCTCGTCCGCTTACCGCGGACTGCAAAGTAAACCATCGAAAGAAAACCGAATCCGATTAGGACAGCGAACAGCGGCAGCAGAGCATTGTAATCGAGAGCGGTTACGACATCACCGTGGAGCACCGCATGAAAACCGCGTGTAAGGCCGCACCCGGGGCAAGCAAATCCCGTTAGAGAATAGAGCGGACAGGCCGGGAAAAATCCGGCCTTTGTAGGATCGAAGTACCAAAGAGCGGAGGCTCCTGCGAGCATGGCGGAGGCACCGGCGGCCGCTACAATTCGCTCGACTTGCGAGGATCCTGGTTGTTGAAGTGTCACGTCCACTGAAAAACTAATATCGTAAATTCGCGAGTGCTTCTGTCTTTTCAGCAATCCCCTGTCGGCTACTATCCGGGGCATTTTCCGTTTTCGCAAACACGATGAAATCTCTGACGAGTTCCAACGAATCTTGTCTCACTGTCGTCGGTGCATTCGCCACGAGTGTCTCGATCGTGGCCAAATTCCTTTCCAGTTTTGTCTGATCGTCGATCTCGACAACCAGAACGCCCAGCGCCTGTCCAAACTCATTACTCCACGCCCATGACTCATTCACGGACGCCCTGGTTTCGATCAGGTCCATTAATCTTCGAAGGGCCGAAACGGACTTCGAATCAAGTTTTCCTGAATTCTTAGTTCCTGCGGCCGAATAGTGGACGTCGCCCTTCACAGTATATCGATTGGCGTCTTTCGCGGGATTGGCTGCCGGCTTGGCAGCTTCAGCTGTCGCGACGACGGCAGGAGTCTCTTCAAAGGTCAGCGAGTTCAGAATCTCTTTTTCCTGGAGCCAATCCTTCGGCAATTGGTAAGCCAGAGATTCAGGGTAAGCGTATCTCGCGAAGGAGCCTGAACGATCCGCTACGCCTAGCAGAAAGCCAAGCCTCGCTGGATTGAGCGGCCTACGAAGTTATAAGTGATAATCCCCGACACTTTCACCGGCATTCCTTGAAGCTGTGTAGGTGAAAACTTCGCACCTCGTGCGGCCTCGGCGGCCGCTGCACGTAACAGCGGATGGCCGGAAACAGCGCTTGCAGAAACAACATCTCCGTTCTCATTTATCAACACCTGGACCGAAACCGCACCCGAGGCTCCGACAGCCCTCGCGGCCGCAGGGTATGGAGGCTTTGGAAGCGAGATCGCCTTGCCATTTAGAACACCGCCGGAAATCTGCTTTCCCTCGGCGGGCTCCCTGGAGGTGCCAACGGTGTTGACCGGACCATTGTAATCGGGCGGTGTCTCAGCTTTGCCAGGAGGAGTCTGGGCAGCGATATTAATCGCCACAGCGATCATGGTCAGTACTAGAATTATCGTTCTTTGCATTTCGGATACCTCGGATTTAACAAGGAGATTATAAACGGTGACGACTTCTTATGGAAGCGATAGCTCCGTGCGATCAGCCCGACATCCCGACCATCAGTGCGTCGGTCGCGACCTTACGATTGATGTTGACCGCCAAGCTTTCGAAGATCGTCTCGATCTCCGTCATCCAGGTTGCCAGATCGGCAGACTTAAGCTGACCCGATAGCTTATTTAGATCGACCATAAGATCCGCGTTGAGAATATCCTGATCGCGGCCGCCGTTTTTCATAAGCCAGATGTCGTGTATTAGCCCACGAAGAATTTCGAGCTTGGTTTCGAACTCCTCCTTATTCTTCGCGTCGTTCATTTCCTCAGATGCGGCGAGTAGCGAACACGTATCGTCGTTTGCCGCTGCGTTCACCACCCGCAGCATTAGGCTTCGTTGAGTGCGGAACGATGCTGGAACCGTGTCGAGAGCGCGTGTGATGCTTCCGCCCGAGACGCGAGCTGCGAGTGCGGCATCCTCCGCCGAAAAATGGCCGCCCGCAAGGAGAAGCGCCTCGATCTCTGCGTTCGGAACTGGAGCAAATCGCATTATCTGACACCGCGATCGGATCGTCGGCAGAAGCCGATCTGCACGCGCTGCGATCAAGACAATGTGCGATGAGGCGGGGGGTTCTTCGAGAGTTTTCAGAAGGGCGTTCGAAGCCGCGTCATTCATCTTGTCGGCATCGTCTACAATAAAGATCCGCACTCCGGCCTCATACGGGCGAAAGTTGGCTTCCCTTTCCAGATCTCTGATCGCTCCAACGCGCAAGTTTCTTTTGAAAGGAATGACGACGCCCACGTCCGGGTGCTGGCTGAAAAACACACGATCGTAGTCATCGCCCTTGTCGGATGTGGGAAGAGAAAACACTTCAGTCCGCGAGCACGCAGGGCATTCGCCGCAAGCACCTTCCGTGTTTGCATTCGGGCAAACAAACATCCGGGCCAACTCGAGGGCGAATTGCTTCTTGCCGACACCGTCGGGACCAGCGAACAAGAGCGCATTCGGAATTCGTCCCTTTTGTTGAAGGCGAAGCAGAGCATCCTTGACCTCTTTGTTTCCGAAAAGTTTCTTCATCCCAAAAAATCCGTGATCTTTCCGACCACCTCAGCGTGCGTTTCTTCTATCGACCGGTTTGCGTCGAGAACAATGAACCGACCGGGTTCAGAAAGAGCGATCCGAAGATAAGCACTTCGGACGTTCGAATAAAACCCCGCTGTCTCAATGTCCATACGGTTTCTGCGTTCGCCGGTCTCGTGCCGCTTATCCATCCGACGCAACGCATTGTCGACCGTGATGTCGAAGAAAAGCGTCAGATCGGGCTTTAGCCCACCTGTAGCAAGCCTGATTATTTCGTTGATCGTTTCCTCGGGGAAACCGCGTCCGGCACCCTGATAGGCAGACGTGGCGTCGGCATACCGGTCCGAGATAACGACGCGGCCCTCGGACAACGCCGGCTTGATCAGGAATTCGACATGCTGAGCCCTGTCAGCGGCAAACAGGAGGAGTTCGGCCATCGGTGCAACGGTTTCCTCGGTTTCGAGAAAGGCCTCGCGCAAACGCCGTCCGAGGGGCGTTCCGCCCGGTTCGTGGGTCGTAATAACGTCGACACCCCGCTGGCGCAGATCACCTGCCAACATTCGAAGCTGTGTTGATTTCCCGCTCCCGTCGATTCCTTCGAAAGTTATGAATTTTCCCGGCAAGTTAACTCTAAGCGGAGGCGTGTTCGCCCTTACGTTCCTGCGAGATGGTCGATATTGAGTGTTTGAAAATCAGCATATCCTGGCCGCCGACATCAAGTAATACCGAAAATTTATCGAAACTCTTGATGCGGCCTGCGAGGGTAGCCCCTTGGAGGAGATGGACGACCACATTGATTCTTTCACGCCGTGCGGAGTTTAAAAAGGCGTCCTGAATGTTTTGGGCGGCTTGTTTTTCCATAACATTTCTCGTTTATTTACTTGATCTTACAATCGTGCATGGAATTATATCAGATTTGAACATGCCGACAAGAAAATTCTTAGCGGGCGATCGAACCCATCATTTGGCCTTCATTTCATCATCGATCATATCAATCGCCGGGCTCTCATCACCAAAACGGTCGATCCTAAGCCATGCCTTTTCGCGGCGAAACCAGGTTAATTGCCGCTTTGCATAATTTCGAACGTCCTGCTTGGTACGCTCGATCGCGCTCTCGAGAGTGCGTTCGCCGCGGAGATGTTCACAAACACGTCGATAGCCATGTGATCCGAGCGCGTTCCTGTTATCTTCTACGCCCTCGTCGCGGAGTTGTTTCACTTCGTCGACCAACCCGACGGCAAAGTGCATCTCGGTTCGGGCATTGATATTTGCGTAAAGCTCTTTTCGCGGCGGACCGAGGACGATCAGCCGGACGCGGGAAGCAAAATCGGGAGGATCGGCCCGGTTCGGTTGATGTTCCGAGAAAACGTCACCGGTTTGAAAGTAGTATTCCAGGGCCCGCGTAACTCGAACGTAGTCGCGGGCAAACAAGTTTTTGGCCGCCGTCGGATCGATCTTTGCTAACAGCCGGTGTAGAAATTCCGGCCCGCGTTTGTCCTTGATCGACTTGAGCCGCCCGCGAATCGAAGGATCTGTCGCCGGGCTGTCGAACAGCGGCTGCATCAATGTCCGCAAATAGAAGCCCGAACCGCCGACAAGTATCGGAACTTTTCCGCGCATTTCGACCTCGTTGATCTTATCAGCAGCGTCGCGTGCCCAATCTGCTGCCGTGTAGTTAGTGTTCGGATCGACGTAATCAATCAAGTGATGCTCGACCCCGCGGCGTTCCTGGTCCGTCGGCTTTGCGGTCGCGATCTCGATCCCCCGATAGATCTGCACAGAATCGAAGTTGATAACTTCCCCGCCCAGACGAAGGGCGAGCTCGACCCCGAGCGCGGTCTTCCCAGACGCTGTTGGGCCGGCGACAGCAAAAATATTCTTTTGGCCGAATTCAAGCTTCACGAATTGTAAAGATTATCACAGCGGCGCCGGCGTATAACGGGTTCGTCTTTCTGCCGGGTGCGTATATTATGAGAACGAAATTACCCTCGGTGAGCGTCTAGAAATGAAACTCATACTTACCTTAATGGCGGCCTTGATCCTTCACGTCTCCGCCTCGCCTCAAACATCGCACAATTTTATCCGCTATGTGAATCCGCTGATCGGCACGCAGAAAATGGGACACACATATCCCGGGGCGACCGTGCCGTTCGGGTCGGTGCAACTTTCACCCGACACTGATCAGCAGCCGCACAATATCGGCGGCAAATATAACAAGGACGCGTACAAGTACTGCGCCGGTTACCAGTATGACGACAGCTCGATCGTCGGATTCTCGCACACACACTTCAGCGGTACCGGCCACTCTGACCTCGGCGATTTCTTGATAATGCCGACGGTCGGGGAGCTTCAGCTCGACCCCGGCTCGAAGGCTGATCCGTCAACAGGCTTTCGCTCCGCATTCTCGCATGCGAATGAAACCGCAGAGCCGGCTTACTACAAGGTCCGTCTCGGCGATCACAACATTCTCGCCGAGATGACGGCGTCCACCCGCGTCGGATTTCATCAATACTCGTTTCCCGAGTCGGACAATGCCCACATAATTCTCGACCTGATGCACGGCATCTACAACTACGACGACAAAAATGTCTGGACCTTCGTCCGCGTCGAGAACGATCACACGATCGTAGGTTACCGGCAAACAAACGGCTGGGCTCGGACGCGCACCGTCTATTTCGCAATGGAGTTTTCGAAACCGTTTGTGTCGTATGGCTTCAAGAATTTCGGCAAGGAAGATTACCGCGGTTTTTGGCGGAAGTTCGACCAGACGAAAAACTTTCCCGAGATGGCGGGCAAGCAGATCCGTGCGTATTTTGATTTCAAGACCGTTGCGAACGAAAAGATAAAGATCAAGTTTGCATTGTCGCCCGTATCGACGGCGGGAGCTATTTCAAATTTGAGATCTGAAATTCCGGATTGGGATTTCGAGCGCGTAAAACGAAAAGGGCAGGCCGCTTGGAATCGCGAACTGTCGAAGATCGCCGTCACGATGCTCGACGAGGGCGAGATGACAAACTTCTACACCGCGCTCTATCACGCATTTCTCACACCGACCGTCTACATGGACACGGACGGCCAGTACAAAGGCATCGATCAGAACGTTCACAAGGCCGTTCTCATCTCCCCTCCTGCAGGAGGACGGGTGGCAGGATTTAGCTCCCCTCCTGTCTTAGGAGGGGTGGCAGGCGCTTCGGCTGACGGGGTGGTGGAAGCTGACGGGGTGGTGAAAGCTGACGGGGTGGTGGGAGCTAACAAGAAGGTGACAACTGAGCGGGCAATCCCCTTCACCAACTACACGACATTCTCGCTCTGGGACACGTACCGGGCACTGCACCCGCTCCTCAATCTTATTCAGCCGTCGCGTAATCGCGATATGATCCGGTCAATGCAGGCGCATTACGACCAGAGCGTGCACAAGATGCTGCCCGTCTGGTCTCATTATGCGAACGAGAACTGGTGCATGATCGGCTACCACAGCGTGTCTGTAATAGCGGATGCCATCGTGAAAGGGAATCTGACAGGAGCCGAAGCGAACAAGGCTCTCGACTCAGCCGTCCAAACTGCGAAAACAAATTACTACGACGGACTCGCGTACTACATGAAAACCGGCTACGTCCCCGAGGATAAGAATTCGTCGTCAGTGTCGAAGACGCTCGAGTATGCGTACGACGATTGGGCGATCGCGCAGGCAGCGAAAAAGCTCAAGCGTCCGACGATCTACGCGGAATTTATCAAGCGTTCCGAGAATTGGAAGAACGTCTACGATCGTTCGTCAGGATTTATGCGGCCGCGCATGAGCGACGGAAAGTTCCGTGAGAAGTTCGATCCGCTGCAAACGCACGATCAGGGTTTCATCGAAGGGAACGCGTGGAACTACAGCTTGTACGTCCCGCACGATCCTGACGGACTGATCCATTCGATGGGTGGAAAGCCGAAGTTCACGTCGTATCTCGACCAACTTTTCACTATGCATCTGCCCGACGAATTTTTCGCGGAGACTGAAGACATCACACGCGAGGGCATCATAGGAAACTACGTTCACGGCAACGAACCTTCGCATCACGTCGCGTACCTTTACAACTGGACGGACGAGCCATGGAAGACGCAGGCACGTGTCCGGATGATCCTGAAAAACCAGTATCGGCCGACTCCCGACGGACTGGGCGGCAACGACGACTGCGGCCAGATGTCGGCATGGTATCTATTTTCTGCACTCGGGTTTTATCCCGTCGCTCCCGGTTCGGATCGATATGCTTTGGGTAGTCCTGTCGTGAAGTCGGCGACGCTTAAACTCGAGAATGGCAAGACGCTTACGATCCGCGCGGAGGGACAAAGCGATCGGAACGTTTATGTGAAAAGCGTTACCGTAAACGGGAAACCGTTGGATCGTCACTACCTGACCCATTCAGAAATAATTAGCGGCGGGACGATCGTATTTCAGATGAGCCGCGAACCGCGGCGCGACCGGTTATGAAAGCGCGAAGCGAACCAGGGTGAAAAGAAGGATCGTCACGAAAAGAATCAACGTTCCGATAATTTGCATGCGCGAGAATCTCATTTCTTCCCAGTTGAAAGGTCAAGGTGTCCGGCAGGCTTTTAAGTCCGTTCGGTCTTGTAGCTCATATGACTCAGACGGATTAAGCCGCGCAATTTAATCCAGAAGTTTCGGCTTTGGAGTATTCATATCGGAGATTGAATTCCGTTGATAGTAGTACGCCGATTCCCGTATATTATCAACGGCGATTGGTGTTAATAAGTAGTTGAGTGTAAGAAATGGGAGAGGACGCTACACGACCGTTGACCGCTGCCGAGCGCGCCCTGGCTCGATGGATGCTCGAGAACGGGGCGGCGGAAGCGCGCGGATACTTGGCACAGCTTGAGGTAGCAGAGGCCACTGAATGGAGATGCCCCTGCGGTTGCGCCAGCTTCAATTTCCGGATCAAAGGGCGACCGGAGGCGCCGCCGGGAGTACATGTCCTCGGCGACTACTTGGTAGGAAGTGGAGACAATCTCAGCGGTGCATTCATCTACTCCAGCGCAGACATACTCAGCGGCGTCGAGGTTTATGCCATGGCTGGTGATGCACCCACCCAGCTGCCAGCTCCTGATGACTTACGTTCATATGAACAAGGTGCACAGCAATGAACCCACTTAGACAATCGCCCAACAAGGCCATGCACGACGTGCGAAACGCACGGGCGTGATGGCTGGCGTTATGCCTCTGCGATGTGTGCGGGAAAAGCGTGATGTACATAATTTGTTTTGAAGGGGCGAGTGCCGTCGGGAAAACTACAACCGCCAACCGTTTTGAAAAGTCGTAAAGCCGTTCACGCCCGCCGATGTGGATTGAGAGTGTTCCGGCTATTTTCTGAAAGAGAACGAGCCGCCGCACAAGGTTTGTTTCTCCGTAACAAAGTCTTTGCTTCACGTTTTGGTTGCTGCAGTCCGGGCGTAAGTTTTACGGATGTCAATTGGGATTATAATATTCTGGCTTTATGCCGGCGAAACGGAAACTGATGCGAAAACTTTCTGAAGACCGTAAAAGCGAAAGGCAAATTTTCTGATGCCAATATCAGAAAAATAAAAGTCATTTTAGATTACGGCGATTGAAAATTAAGCGGCTCGTTTATGGATAAACCGCGCCCAACAATTCAATGGACGTGAGGGCGAAACAGCGACTTGTTATCGAGGTTTTTTGTTGAACCACAAAACCTGCGCGGTGGCGCTCGCCCAACGTCATCTCCGCCGTCAGATTTTCGGAACCGAGCCGCGCCCGGTTAATTCGTCGTTAGGCGGCTTTCGCAGGGCGCGGGCTTAAAAATTTCAGTAGTCGCTCAATTAACTTAAGACAGGAGAAAAAAAGTATGAAAAGGACTGTGCCAATATTCATTTCAGCGGCGATCATCGCCATGTTTTTAGCTGCTTGTTCTTGGAACCCGAGCGTTAAAGAAGTCCCGATAACCGCGCCGTGGGAGAAAATGAATTTGCCGACTAAGGCGGACGCACGCGTATGGTTCAGCGACGATAAGGAAGTGAGGATCGTTCACAAAGCCAGAAGGGCTGATGTCGCTAAAAGTTATACAGAAGCACTTGAGAAAGACGACTGGAAATTAGTCAAGGATGAAACTACGGGCGTGCTTATGATATATACCTACGAAAAGAATGGTCAGAGCATTAGGGTAGATATTGGTGACTTTCCCGAAGGTGGTACAAGCGTAAGCATTCGCAAGATGTAATAGTGTGGGAAACATATACTGATGGGTAAGTTCGCTGGAGGAGATGATCGTTAAGTCTCTCCTCGGCGAATTGTCACCGATTTCGTAACCTCGACGCGCTACCTAACAACTCATTCAACCGGAGCGCGAATAGCGCGGGTTTCATCCGCGAGGCTTGGCTCCATCGGCGGTTCGTCGCGCCCGGTTAATTCGGGAGTTAGATTTTTTCTCTTATGCGACCGATTACATTAATCTTCCTATACTTGTGGTTAATTGCGGCTTTACTGGGCGCAGCCTGCTCCCCTGACCCATTGACGGGTATTACGGAAATTTCGCTCAGTAACGGCGGCGGTCAGAGAGCTTATTGGTATCAGCTCAAGATGCGCAGCGATGGCGCGGCTGAGTACGTCGGCGACGTTAGCCCTGAGAGCAGGTATGAATTACGTGACGAGAGGGTTGCCGCGGGGGCGACCAGTAGGGTTAGATTTCGCGGAACTGTCTCCACTGAGCAGTTCCGAAGGCTCAGCGAACTCATAATCAGGAACGATTTCCGCTCCATGCCTGAAGGGTTCCCCGGCTTTACAGACGTACCGATGACGACAACCAACGTAGTCTTCGCCGACACACGCAAAGAAGTTTCAGACCAGATGGGGGTGAGGGGCGAGAGGTTGGCTGAGATCAATCGGGCGATTGAGCAAGTGATGGGGCAAATTAGATGGGAGCAGGACATTAGATAGGTGGCGCGAGGCGAAATCTAACTACGGCATGCACCCGACCCGCGACACGAAGGCTCTCATGTTCCAATCAGGGCCTCAGCGGGCGGGTGATGCCGGGCGTTAGACATCTTCTTTTGAGAGCGGATTGGAAAAACTGATGAGAAAAATACTCGCACTCCTCTTGACGCTACTTTTACCTTCCGTACTGTTCGCGCAAACAACAACACCTTTACCAGCACATCCGCTCGCTTTTACGCACGTCACTAAATTAAAAGCTATATTTACGACGGCTTTATCGGCACCGCCCACCTCAACGATGCTTCGCGTCTGCAGTCGGTATAAGAAGATCTTTGTGAATGGCGTATGGATAGAAGTAGGTGAAACCCGACTCTTCGATGGACCAGAAATCCCGTCCCTTACGCACGGGATCTGCGGCGATTGCAACGCAAAACTGCGCACGACGATCGACGACGTTCAAAATGTCCCCAGTCCTGATGACACCTCGAAACGCTAATGCACCAATCACTCAATACGCTTTAATCACATCGACACCGGTGTAATAGTGCTTGATGATCTCGTCGTATTTCACGCCCATCTTCGCAAGACCGAAAGCACCGTATTGGCACATGCCGACACCGTGGCCCCAGCCTCGGCCGGTGAAGGTGTAAGCGGTGACTTGATTTCCCGAGTAACGTTTGTTGATGACGAAGAGTTGTTCGCGGAGGCGTAGTGCGGACCTGATCTTTCCGCCCTTTAGAGTTTTCACACCGTTCGATCCGACGATCTCAATCTCTGCGGCCCGTCGCGAATAACCCTTTCGTTTTATATTCACGTCGTACAGCGTGCCGATGCCGCGGACATAGCGGGATAATCGGGCTTGTACAGCGGACGGCGAAAGTGCGGTTGTCCAATTGGTGAACGGGGACATATTCTCGGCCACGGTCGGTGTGTCGGTCGGTTCGATCTCGAGATAAGATACCGAGCCGCTTGCGTCCGTCTGATAGTTCACCGTCTCGCCACCAACCAGGGCGGCTTCCTTGATAGGATAATAATCACGACCAAACTTTCGAAACAGGAAGACGTCGGGACGGACCGACATCGGACGATCACTTCGGCCCGACCGCACCACTAGTTTTCCATCGACACTCGCCTTGGTCGTTCCGCTTTGTAGCGACGGCATCCACTTTTTCTTCTCGTAGATCTGCCGGATCAATCGAAGAAGATCCGCTCGCCGAAAACTCTTTTGCGGTTTCAGCGTCAGGTCCGGGTGAAGGGTGAATAGTCCATCGCGCATCAGCATCGCAAGCTCTGCACGACGCTCTTTCTGCACCTCGGCCGCGTCGTCGAACGAGAGGTGATAGTTGACGTCCGAATCGCTTAGTAGTGTATCCGGGGCTCCGGGCGTGTACGCGAACCCCGCCACGACTCGTGCCAGCTCAAGCGGCTTGAGCGTCTCTTTTGAGACGTTGGGAAACGGTTTGCCGAATCGCAAGGCGATCTGGTTCATCCAGTTTGAGATCTCGCCGACCGTCGGTTCTTCGTCGAACCAGTCGTCGGTGAAATGATTCGTCGTTAGAGAAAATCCATTGACTGCGAGTATGGACATCAGGCGAACCAACTCGACATGCTCCTCGTTTCGCAATCTGGCGGGTGCGCGAACCGTGCGGATGAGAAACGGTTCAAAGTGTCGGCCACCTTCGAGCGAACATTCGACACCGCGAAGATACGGCTCGTTCGTGTCGAACACATTCTCGACATTTTCGGTCCGCCCGCCGCATGTCGAGGTGAAGTAAGCCATGATCGGCTTGCCCGCGTACGTCGCGATCATCCCACTGGTTTCGCGAACCGCTTGCGTCCCCATCTTCGTCTCGATCGCTACGCCTTTGTAAACTTGCGACCACACCGTCGGCACCATGTCGAAGCCCTTCGTGCCGTAAGTATTCTCATTGGCAACAGCGTAGGTACGAGCGGCGATCGCCTGCGCCTTTTGCGCTTCCAGATGCGGAAGCGAAAGTTCAGCCGGCACGACACCGAGTAGATATTCTTCAAGCGGAACGACGTTCACGACCGTCAGAGTGCCGCGCGAATTGACGAAGACTTCGAGTTTGCCGCGGTAGGCCTTTCCATTGAGGCGCACCGGATTCGCACGCTCGTTAAACGACCCGAACGAAACCGACTTTAACGAAGCGTACTTTGCAGATTCGCTGCCGCCCGAAACAATGACCTCGCGCAGATTTGGATTGACGACATCGGGGCCAACGACATTCGATGCTGCCGTGGTTTTGATCAGACTGCGGACCTCCGACTTACCTGCCGTTCGCAATTGCCGAGAGAGTTCGACCGCGTCGTCCGAATGAACGACCTGCTTATCGGCCACCATGATGACATCTTGAAATCCCTTGACCGCAAGCTCCGTCCTAAATGCGGTGGCGTCCTCGATCGTCTCTTTTATAGATCCGATCCAAACCTTCCACGTATTTGTCGCGGGATCAATACTGACGAGAGCTGTCTCCGCGGTTTCTTCGCGAACCTCTTTGGCCAGCTCATCTGCTTCGGCGGATGTCGCAATGTTCTGGAGCTCGAACCTGTATCTCTCGACTTCCGGTGGACGATACGCCCGCGCTGAAACAGAAACCTTATTCGTCGCAAGAAATCTGTTCGGCTCATCAAGGCTGTAGGCAACGAGCTGAGTATCCGACGTAGTTATCGCCACCGAACTTGCGTTCGTCGTCAATCCGATTCGAATCAGCGGTTCCTGTCCAAGAAAGAAAAACTCACTCGCCGGGGAATAGGCCGAGCACGAAAGTATAATTGCGAAAACAAGGAACGTCAGGCGGGGTTTCATCACACCAATCATAACAAAGTGGAAAGCGATCAAGCGAAATTCGAATTCGTCACGGCTAAAATATCACCGCTTGAAGCGACCGAT
>JBKJOR010000195.1:0-8060 GCA_046595575.1 Pyrinomonadaceae bacterium
CGCACGAACTCGGTTTCGCGGAACGACTAAGAGAGCTTAATCAATTGCACGGTTTTGAAGACGCAGAATTGAACGAGAACCTTTTCGACAAGCAGTTTCTTAAGCCCGGGAAAGCGGCAGTCGAACCGGTGCTTGAAACGTTTGCCGATCTTGCCACCGACGCGAGTGACGAATCTGAGATCGGCGACGAATCCGACGTGGTTTCCGACTTTGCGATCGTGGAGCAGTTTGCGGCGGCGGATGATACCGGTGCATCGCAGAATGCCGCGGAGCTTGAGCAAGGCCGACTGTTGCGAGAGATCGACAGCATTCGTTTTTACGTCGACAGCGACTATTTCGAGCTGGCCGATAAAGCTATCAGCGAGCTCAGAGTCGAATTCGGAGAGCGTTCGGAGATCGAAGAATTGTCCGCATATTTAAAGACTCGGCAAGAGTCGGGATCGGTCGCTGTCGAGCAAAGTGTGCCGGTAGTAGTTATCTCGAATGGAAACGGCAGTTCAACGCAGGGTTTTGCGATGCTTGATCTGCGAAGCGAATTAGGAATGGACGAGCCCGAGGCTGCTGACGATTCGGACTACGACACGCACTATCACACCGCTATCGCATATCAGGAGATGGGGCTGCTGGACGAAGCTATAAAAGAATATCAGGAAGCCGTCGGGCTGGTTCCGCAGAATGACGCGACCCGACGATTTTTCCATTGTGCTAATTTGCTTGGCCACTGCTTCATGCAAAAGGCGATGCCTAATCTCGCTCTGAAGTGGTACCAGCGGGCGCTTGAGACAGACGGACTTAGCGATGAAGAGAAGCAGGGCATCTGGTACGAACTCGCCACGGCCTACGAGGCCGAGGGCGACAATGAAAACGCGGGCCGCTATTTTGAGCAGGTTTATGCTGAGAACATCGATTTCCGGGATGTCAGCGAACGAGTCAAAAACATTGCCGTTACGCGCTAAGTTGGTTGTTTATCAAAATCGAATGACGGTATAATCGGCCTATGGTCGAGAAACTGACCGTCGTTTTTTTTATTATTCTCTGCGTCCTGCTCGGCTTTTACCTGATCCTCGCGCCGTGGGACACGCTTTTCGGAAACTGGGGCGAAAACTATTTGCTCGTGTTCGTGTCCGACCGCGCCGGCTTTCCCATTCTGCAGCGGACTGTGTCGTCGAACTGGTTCCGCGGGGCTGTTACCGGACTCGGCGTCCTAAATATCATCATCGCGTTTTGGGAGGCCGCACATTTTAACCAAAGTGTCGCGATGCTTGGCGGTGAGAAGACGAAGTCACAGTGAAACGCCTCGGCAGTCCGCCCTTTTCCTGCCTCATCACAAAAGGGGAAGCCACCGCTGCCAATTTCCAAAAAGAAAGATCAGCCATACTCGCGATCATAAGGAATGCCGTGCGTGACGGCGTTACGATGATCCAGCTTCGCGAAAAGCAACTTCCTGCAAGATTGCTCAATGCCCTCGTGCTCGAAGCCGTCAAAATCGCCGGGGATAGCACAACGCTGATCATGGTGAATGAACGCGCCGATATCGCTATAAGCACTGCGGCCGACGGAGTTCACCTTCCGGGAGATTCGCTTCCGCCAAAAGCGATCCGCGACATCTTTGCAGATAGGCTGGTCATCGGCGTTTCCACGCACACCGCCGAAGAGGCGATCCAAGCGGAAACCGGCGGAGCCGACTACATTTTTTTCGGGCCTGTTTATTCGAGTCCGAGGAAGGCAGCTCCTGTCGGCTCGACGGCTCTTGCGCAAGCTTGCGAACAGGTGGAGATTCCCATCATCGGTCTCGGCGGGATCGACGAGACAAATTTCCGGGAAGTTCTGGGATCAGGGGCGAGCGGTGTAGCAGCGATCCGATCGCTGAATGCCGCAGACAGTCGACGAAAGATTCTGAGCGGGATGGGCTCGCCGTGAATAAGTTAGAATCTTGGCATGAGCAAACCTCCTGTGTGTTTGACGATCGCGGGGCTCGACCCGTCAGGCGGAGCCGGGGTGATCGCGGATATAAAAACTTTCTCGGCGTTTGGCTGCTTTGCCGCGGCGGCGGTCGCGTCAATTACATTTCAGAACACGGTCGGAGTCTATGGTGCCGAACACCAGAGCGCCGATTCCGTACGCCGACAGGTTGAGCCGGTTGTCGAAGACTACGAGATCGCCGCCCTGAAAACCGGGATGCTCCCGACGCGCGAGGTGATCGAGGAGGTCGCCCGGCTCGTCCCGCTGATGAATGGAGCGCGATTCGTCGTCGATCCGGTCGTGCGCTCAACGTCGGGATTCGACCTTATCGACGACGCCGCGCTTCGATCGTTGATCGAGGTTCTTTTCCCGTTGTCCGAGCTGATCACGCCGAATAAGCCCGAAGCCGAACGCATCAGCGGTATAGCGATCGAGTCGATCGATGATGTGAGATCCGCGGCTGAGCAGATGCGGTCGATGGGTGCCCGAAACGTTCTCATCAAGGGCGGCCATTTTGAGTCGGCGGGCGCCGGACAAAGAAAAGCAAGCGACTATCTATTTCTTGGAGAAGACCTGCATGTGCTCGAAGCCCCGTACATCGACACAACCGCGACGCACGGCACCGGCTGTGTACTTGCGGCCGCGATCACCGCAAATCTTGCGCTCGGCAATGAATTGCTAGCATCGGTACGCGTCGCAAAAGATTTCGTTACGAACGCAATAAAGACCGCTCCCATGCTGGGCCGCGGAAATTCACCTGTGAACCTTTTCTGATTTTGATTACTTTGCGATCGGGACAAAGATGGGCGAGAGATAGGTAACGCCGAACGTGATTCCGCTGCGAGGACTGCTCTGGGTCATGCCGAATATCGCAGCTGCGTCGAACCGTAACCCGGATGCCCTGATCTGTGTGCCGACGCGAAATTGTCCGACACTTTCCGTCCCGAGCGGTGTCGTACCTGCTGATCGAGTACTGTGACGGCCGTTGACCTCGCCGACGACGTTGATGCGATCGGTCACACCGAATATTCCAGCCAGACCATAGAGAATGACATCGTTCTGCGAAAACGAAGCGAGCGGCGAATTCATGATCCCAAGTCCGAGGTTGCCGTAGATATTTGCGAGCGGAGATCGCCCGGCACGTTTGCCGAATTTCTTCTGGACGATTACCTTGGTGAAAATATTTATTTGATTCGTTCCGATCCCCCGAGCCTGATCCGTAGTCGGCATTTGGTAACCGAACTTGATACCTAGCGCCGGAAGATTTCGACTCTCTCTGTGAAGCAGCAGCTTTGCCGAAACCGTAATGTCCTCGAAATCGCTTGTCGAATTGCCCGAGATGTTAAGCGGGATCGGACCCGGTACGGTTTGCGAGTTGATCGCCAGATAATTTCGAACGACGCCCTCGATCTGCAGTTCCACGTTCGAGGCAAAGCCGTTTCGCAGTCGAATATCGCCGATACGCGACAAATCACCGGTCAAGCCGGAAAGGGGAAACTTCGCGTTCTGTAGGAAATCGACGCCTGCGGAGATCTCGATCGCTCCAGCCGGCGTGATATCGATATCGTCGGTGATAAGCGGGCGCTGCTGTCCCGATATGGCTAGGGCCGCCAGTCCGACTAGGAAAATAATAAAAAGGGAATGCAACATCGCGTGCTAAATCGGGGCCGGAGTTATGTTAGCAGAACCGGTCCTCGATTCCGAGCGTAAAATCCGGTCCTCCGCGCTGGCTCTGCTTTGGACTGTCCCCAAAATCTGGCAGAATATTTCCATCGCGATCTTTCTTGAACTTGCCCAAATGGAACCGCAAAATCTGCAAAAGGAAACAGGGGAGCAAGGCGGGCTGCGGCTCGTCGCCGATACGAAAGTCAGGACTGCTTCGGCAGTCACCTATAAGAGATCGTACGTTACGGGGATGCCGGTTTACACATGTCGTCGGCGGACGTTGATGGAATGTATGGACGCGCTCGGATAGAAAAATGGTTGTCGCCCGAAAGTTTCTCATTCGCGGCCGTGTTCAAGGCGTGGGATACCGGTATTTCGCCCAGCGGGCGGCTGCTCGCCACCAGGTCCGCGGATACGTCAAAAATCTGGACGACGGTCGTGTCGAAGCGTTCGTCCAAGGCGGCGAGATGCAGGTCGAAGCCTTCAAGCACGATTTGACGGCAGGGCCAACATATTCGAATGTAGAAGATGTGGAAGAGATCGTGCTCGAGCCGAGCCGAACGTTCTCGACGTTTCGAATTGAACGTTGATCTCGACCGTATATCGACAAGCTTATCGATGGAAAACTTAAGAAAACTTATTCGCGAAGTGCCCGATTTTCCGAAACCGGGCATTAACTTTTACGACATAACGACGCTGCTAAAGGATCCAACCGGTCTCGAAGAAACGGTGGACGCGCTTACCGAACAATGTCGCGGCATGGATATAGATACAGTTATCGGCGTCGAATCGCGCGGTTTTATTTTTGCGACACCGCTTGCGTATCAATTAGGAGCCGGGTTTGTTCCGGTGCGTAAACCGAAAAAGCTGCCGGCAGAAAAGGTATCGGTTTCGTATGATCTTGAATACGGGCAGGACACGCTGGAGGTGCACAAGGACGCCATTGGCGAGGGCCAGCGCGTGCTGATCGTGGACGACCTGCTTGCGACCGGCGGTACAGCGAAAGCGGTCGTCGATCTAGTCGAAGGTCTCGGCGGAAAGGTCGAAGGCCTGCTGTTCGTCGTTGAGCTAAACTTTCTCAACGGCCGCCAGAAGTTCGACGGGTACAATCTTAAATCGTTGGTAAGATATGATTCGTGAATCGTGAATCGTGAATAGTGAATCGTGAATAGTGAATAGTGAATGGTGAATGGTGAATGGTGAATGGTGAATGGTGAATGGTGAATAGTGAATAGCGAGAAGACCGGCTCCGAACTATTCACTATTCACTATTCACTATTCACTCCCCAAGGCTCCCGTAGCTCAGTTGGATAGAGCGTCCGCCTCCTAAGTGGAAGGTCGCGTGTTCGAATCACGCCGGGAGCACCATTACATTCGATAATTTCTAAGCGCCGGCCTGGCACGAGATCAAAAGCGACTCGCATTGCCGAAAGAAGGAAGTGTGATCGGAGCAATCGTTCCGCTCGGCAGTTTTCTCGGTCGGTTGCCGCAACTGCTATGACTGCCGCAATGTCGCAGTTATCAACCCCCCAACCTCGAACGGTGCTATCATAAGTAACCATCAATTTCTACATCGGATATGACTGCGGTCGCCTCCACGACCTGTCCCGAAACTGGATATGCTGATACCAACTGAACCCATCGGAAGTATTCCGAGGCCGCTTGAACTGATCGAGGCAATCTCGAAGAGTACGGCCGACGACCCGGTGCTTGACCACCTTTATGACGAGGCGATCCGCGACACGATAGCGCGATTCGAGGCGACTGGCTCGCCGGTCATCACCGACGGCGAGCAGCGCAAATATCATAACTTTTGGACTTATAGTGTTCACGGGCTGCCGAATACAGCACCGGACGGTTTCAAGATTCCCTTCGAGGCCGGTCACACGCGACGTATGCCGAGGCTTACCGGAGGCCCCTTTCGCTACCAGAGAAGAGCCGACGTCTATCTTGATGACGCTTTGCGTCACGCCACGGTGCCGGTAAAGCAAGCGGTCATTTCACCCTCCGCACTTAGCTTGATGTACCCTGCGGACGAAATTCCCGGCTACTCGCGAGAGGAGTTTATCCACGATCTGCTTGAGGAACACGAGACCGAGATCCGAAACTGCCTGCAAAAAGGAGCGTTCAAGGTTCAGGTCGACTTCACCGAAGGGCGGCTCGCCGTCAAGCTTGACCCGACCGGTGAACTGCTCCGTCGGTTCATCGAAATGAATAATATGGCGCTGTCCCGCTTTTCGGCCGAAGATCGACAGCGGATCGGCGTGCACACCTGTCCGGGCGGTGACCGCGATTCAACTCATAGTGCAGATGTAGATTATGCGGAGCTTCTTCCCAGCCTTTTCGAGTTGAAAGCCGGTAATTTTTACGTTTCCCTCGCCGGCGAATCGGATCGCGTCCGCGTCCTGAAGATCATCCGCGAACATATGAAGCCGGACCAGCGAGTTTTCGTCGGCGTCGTCGCGCCGATCGATCCGCGGATCGAGACACCTGAGGAAGTCCGGGACCGCACGCTTGAAGCTGCGGAGCATATCCCGATCGAGCAACTCGGCACTACGGATGATTGCGGATTTGCACCTTTCTGCGACGATACCTCCACCAGTCGTGACACGGCATTTGCAAAAATCCAAGTCCGCGTCGAAGGTACCGCGCTAGCTTCCAAGATTCTGGGAGGTCAATGATGTCGCCCGACGACGAAGAAAAACTTCTGAGATCGGTCGCCATGCAGAACGCCAAGAGCATTCTCCTGGCGCGGCAGCGGACTGAGGAAGATCTGGTCGGCGCGAAGGAAGCCTTAGAGCTGAAAACGCAGGAACTCGCACACTCACTGGCGATGATGCGTGCGACGCTTGAATCCACAACCGATGGAATTTTAGTGACCGACCGCGCCGGCAATGTCACAAGCTTCAACGAAAAGTATGTACAGATGTGGGGCCTGTCGCTCGATCGCGCCGACCTCACGCAGCATCGGCTGATCTTAAACGAGATCAGCCTGTATTTTGATGAGCCGGGCCCGTTCCTTGAGCGGGTCGAGGCTATTTACGATTCTTCTCCATCGGAGAGCTATGATCTGCTGGAACTCGCCGACGGCAGAGTTTTTGAGCGGTTCTCGAGGATCCAGTTTGTAGAAGGCGAAAATGCGGGCCGCGTCTGGAGCTTTCAGGACATAACGAAGCGTCGAGAGGCCGAACAACAACTGCTGGACAGCGAAAAGGGATTCCGACAGTTGGCCGACGCAATGCCCCAGATCGTGTGGACCGCCCAGCCGGACGGTACCGTCGACTATTTTAATCAGCGTTGGTTCGAGTACATTCACACGGATTCTATCTCCTCGGAGGTCCCGCGTTGGGATCGCTTTATCCACGCGGACGATCTGGTACGCGTTATTCGGATGTGGACGGAATCGATCGGATCGGGGATGCCTTTCAAGGTAGAAGCCCGTATCGTCGGATCGGAAGGATCGTACCGCTGGTTCCTTGGAAGGGCCCTGCCTGTGACGGATGATCGCGAGAATATAGTTAGGTGGTTTGGAACCTGGACGGACATTCACGAAGAAAAGGAGACCGCCGACGAACTGCGAAACGTTGCTGCCAGGTTGTCCGAAGCCGACCGCCGGAAAGATGAGTTTATCGCGATGCTGGCCCATGAACTTCGCAATCCTTTAGCACCCATCAGGAACGCCCTGCAAATAATGCGGACCAATCCTGAAATTGGTAAGGAGCTGCGTTCGGCTTCGGAGATGATGGAACGTCAGGTCCGGCAACTGGTTCGCCTGGTCGATGACCTGCTCGATGTAAGCCGGATCAGTCGCGGAAAGATCAATCTCCGTCGAGACGTCATTCACCTGAACGCGGTCATATCGGACGCGACTGAGGCGGCTCGCGAATCCTGCGAAAGCGGGGGCGTTGAATTGTCGGTCGATATGCCTGCCAAACCCATCATTCTGAATGGCGATGCGGCTCGCCTTACCCAGGCAGTCGGAAATTTGCTGAATAACAGTTGTAAATTCACAGACCGTGGAGGGCGGATCGAACTCAGCGTTGCGTCTGAGGGCGATGAGGCCGTCATTCGTGTCCGTGATACCGGCATCGGGATCGAGCTTGACCAACTCCCGCATATTTTCGATATGTTCGTCCAGGCGGATACATCCCTGGAACGAACCGGCAGCGGTCTGGGGATAGGACTCAAGCTCGTAAAAAGCCTTGTCGAAATGCACGAAGGAACGGTTGAGGTTTCGAGTGCCGGTCTTGGACACGGAACCGAGTTCGTCGTTCGCCTTCCGGCGATAACTGACTTTCAAGAATTGCCTCGTGCGTACGAAACTACTTCGGAGGTGAAGCCCTCGGGAGTCGGCCGGCGCATTCTGGTGGTAGACGACAATCTCGATTCGGCGGAGTCATTGTCGTTGCTGCTCGAGATCTCTGGTCACGAGG
>JBKJOR010000036.1:0-3864 GCA_046595575.1 Pyrinomonadaceae bacterium
ATCGACGCGTCAGCCGACGTGATCGTGATACCAACGTTCGCAGCAGGGACTGATCCGCTGCCCCAGTTACTGACGTTATGCCAGTCGGTGGTTATCGACGCTGTCCAAACTGTCTGCCTCCAACGTGCGAAATATGGCGACGAATTGCAGCCGGCCATTGTGAAGCTGCCGCCGACAAAGATGTCGCCGCCTCCCACCGTGACCGTACTCGGCCCCGGGTTCAATCCGGTACCAAAGCCGGACCACGCGTTTCCATTCCATCGGGCAATACGATCGGCCGGCGCTCCGTCCACGATCCTAAAATCTCCAATAGCGATCAGGTCCGAACCGTCGGCCGCCAAACGCACGAAGCCCGGTTGGCCATTCGCGGCAGGAAGGCCACCGCCGACTGCAGTGAAGGACGTACCGTCCCACTTAACGATGCGGTTAACGGGAAAACCATTGACTGTATAAAAGCCTCCCGCTACAAAGACGTCTGTTCCCACTACCGCGACCGAACTGACTCCACGGTCACCAAGGGGGCCACCGAGGGCCGTCCAATTCGTCCCGTCGAATTTCGAAAAATACGCCGGGTTCGCCACAGTTGTTGTCGGTATACCAACGTATAGGTCGTTGCCCATGAACGCCATACTCACTACGCTGTTGGGAAGGCTCGAGGAATTCAATCCGCTCCATGCCGTCCCATTCCACTTAGCGATGCGAGGGGCCGCGACGCCGCCAGCAGTTGTAAAGTCTCCACCGACGTAGACATCATCGCCTTTCGTAATCATTGCAAAGACGCGTCCGTTGAGCCCGGTTCCGAGAGGTGCCCAGTTAATGCCGTTCCAAACCGCGATATTATTGGCCGAGATTCCTCCGATAGTAGAGAAGGTTCCGCCGGCGTAAACTTTATTGCCGACCACACCCAAGCCACTGATCGAACTGTTTTCTGTGTTGAAACCGGATATTCCGCTCCCCAGCGCCGACCAGGTTTGTGTGACGCCATTCCATTTGGCTATGCGGTTGCCAGTGACGGCACCGGCCGTGATAAACGTACCACCGACATAGACGTCGGTACCGGATACAGCGATCGCGTTTACCTGAGCGTCGACACCGGTACCCGCGAACGGCGTCCCCCATGTCGTTCCGTTCGTTAGCGTCGCGATATTCCGTGCACCTACGCCGCCGGCAAGTTGGAAGTCGCCTCCGAGGTAAAACGTGTTCCCTGAGACGTAGATAGCGTTCACGGTGTGACTGCCCAACTCCGTGCCGGAGCCCAGGGCGGTCCATGTCGACCCGTTATACTTCAGTATGCCGTTTCCGATGCCGACTCCGCCCGATCTTTCGAATGAGCCGCCTACGTAAACGTCGGTGCCGATAAATGCGAACGTTCTAGCCGCACCATTTAAAGACGACGCGAGCGACGTCCACGCCGTTCCATCGTATTTTGCGATTTGAGTATTTGGACTTCCGGCTCTCCTGATCTGGCCACCGACGTATATGTCCGTTCCGTTCAAGCCTATCGCGTCGACCGTCGTAGTATCCGCCGTCAATCCGAAGCCTGACCAAGACACGCCATCCCATTTGAGGAGACCGCCAACCGTTGGATCGGCGATCGCGCCGACAAATCCACCTACATAAAGGTTGCCGCCGTTAACAGCCAGGGAATAAACCTGACCGTTTAGTCCGGCACCCGAGAACGATGAGCCGTTCCACCGGACGAGCCCCGTGGCCGGAGATCCGTCCGAGATACTGAAGTTGCCGCCAAAATAGATTTCGCCATTAAACACGATCGCGGCGAAGACATCGTGTGTGCCTCCACCAAGCCCTGCCCCGAGAGCTGACCATGCACTACCGTTCCACTTTGCAACGTTGAGGGCCGGAGAACCTCCGGCCTGTCCAAAGTCGCCGCCGACGTAAATATCCGTTCCCAAAATGGCGATCCCATTCACACTGCCGCCAACTACGCCGGCCCCTAAACCCGACCAGTTGGCTCCGTCCCACTTGGCGATTCCCGCCGCGGGTACGCCCTGCACGGAGGTAAAGCTCCCGCCAAAGTAGAGATTCCCCGCACCGTCAGAGACAATTGTCTTGACTCCACTACTCGCGCCGTTCGGCTTAAAGGTGGTATCCCAGTTGTCTCCACAGCCGGCAGGGCCAACCTCGGTCGAGCTGACAAAACGCGGCTCGCCCTTTGGGCCGTACGAGAGGTTGTAACCTTTGGGATCAAAGCTGCCACTCAGATCGGGTTTCATCGAACCATCCGCGTTGAGCGCGGACGTCAAAGGCTTGGGTGAGCCTTGGGCGAAGACACCGACAGCGGGAGACACGACGAGAACAAATAAAAAACAGCGGGCGACAGATATTAGGTTATGCATGAATTGAGTGCGAATAGGCGCTGGGAGATGGCCGATAGGGAAGCAATAATTGAAATTGCCGGTGGACGAATATTAATACGGACTCGAGGATAAATCAATAAATTCAGGGAAATACGAACGGAGGTTGGAGCGGGCTCTTTCCCAGGCCCGCCTTGAGTCGGCCTCGGCCTCCGCGAGCCGCGACTGGGCTGACGCTCCGATTGCAGTGACGAATATGAATATCAAACAGAGAAAGCTAAAAGTGGCTCGGAAATATCGCATAAATTTAGGAAGGTCCTGACGGGTGAGCGGTCCAAGCCAACTTGTAAAGACTGGACGGAATGTATTACAGAATCGTAACAAAACTCAAGTTTTTTGCGAGCATTAGGTATTGGGTCGGACGTTCACGTCACCGCGGCTTTCTTTTCTGCAATAATGTTTACATGGTTCGGCCGATAGAGGTGATCATCAATTCGGGTTCGGGCAGCGTCCTCGGTGAGGAGACTGCCCAGAGCCTCCGTGAGCGATTCATCGCTTACGGGGTCAAGGCCAATATCCACCTGGCCGAGAGTGGGCATGAGATCGAGGCACTCGCGAAACATGCGGTCGAGGATGCCGATGTGATCGTCGCGGGCGGTGGCGACGGAACAATCAGCGGTGTCGCGGTCGAAGTCGCAAGGGCAGGAAAGACGTTAGGCGTGTTGCCCCTTGGGACGCTTAACAATTTCTCAAAGGACCTTGGGATTCCGCAAGACATTTCAGGCGCGGTCAGCACGATCGCGACGGGTGAGGCAAAACTGATCGACCTCGCGGAGGTAAATGGCCGCACGTTTATAAATAATTCGAGTATCGGACTATACCCTCGGATCGTTCTCCGGCGCGTCGAGCACCAGAGGCTGGGAAGCGGCAAGTGGAACGCGGCATTCTGGGCGGCGTGGCAGATGTTCCGTCTGTCGCCGTTTTTAAAAGTTCGGATCGAGATCGATGGCAAGAGCTTTCTTAGAAAGACGCCGTTCGTGTTCGTCGGAAATAACGAATACGAGATGGACCTATACAACATCGGTCGGCGGACGGCGCTCGATGAAGGCCAGTTGAGCGTTTACTTTCTGCATCGCGGCGGACGCTGGGGCGTGACATTGCTTTTGTATCACACCCTCGTCGGGCGTTTGCGGCAGTGGAAGGATTTTGAAGAGGTGAACACGAAGGAGATCACTATTCAGACGCGGAAGAAAAAGTTGCACGTCGCACTCGACGGCGAAGTGACACAGCTGACGTCACCACTTCAATATCGGATCTTGCCGAAAGCGTTGAGAGTTATTGTCCCTTGTCCCTAGTCGTTTGTCCTTTGTCCTTTGTCATTCGTCATTGGTCATTGGTCATTGGTCATTTGTTGTTTTCATTTTGACCTTATACAAAGGACAAAGGACAAAGGACAAAGGACAAAGGACAAAGGACAAAGGACCAAGGACAAAGGACCAAGGACCAAGGTCAAAGGACCAAAAACTCAGAATTTAGTTCAGGTTATAAT
>JBKJOR010000216.1:0-8551 GCA_046595575.1 Pyrinomonadaceae bacterium
GAACTACCGCGAGATCTGTCTTGCCGTCGTTATCGTAGTCCCGGCCAACCGGTTCGTCGCCGGTGATACCAAACGCGTGGGCTTCAAAAGTATTGTTGCTGCTGTTCAGCCGATACCAAACACCGGTCGTGTCTCGCCAAACCGATATGTCGCCCTTGTTGTCGCCGTCGAAGTCGCCCGGCGCCATAAAATCTTCATTGGCCAAGCCGAAGTTCTGAGCAATACTACCGGAGCCGTCGCTCTTCAAAATATACCAGACATTGCTTGAGGGGCGGAAGATCATGAAATCCGCCTTGTTATCGGTGTCAAAATTGAGTGCTTCACGAAGACTCACCTGGGCGAACGACGTGGGGACGAGGAGTACCGCCAGTATCGCGACGAAAACAGTTTTGCCACTAGCGGCCAAAAAATTTCTCATTATAATGTTCCTTCTTTAGATCCTTAAAGGTTCAGGCAGCTGGTGCTGCAATGAACACGAAGGATAATACTACTATCAGTTTTTATCGTAACGCAAGAAATCTATCAAAAAGAGTTCCAGCGAAAGCCTCTATACGTGAATTGACTTCGATTCCGCAGGCTTAGACGCACCTGGAACAATAAAAGTTGGAAAAGGGTTCCGATTCTAGAAAATCAGCCTCTTGACTGGGTGACAGTCAGTGTCTGGCCCGCGATTGTCAGCGTTCCGACCCGCGTGATCTTCGTATTAAAATTGACCCTGAAGCTTATCGTGCCCGATCCGCTCCTCGCATCTGGTTCCCCCACCCTTATCCAGTTCACATTGCTTTTAACCGAGTACTCGCAATTCTGTCCGACCGTGACGTTCACCGAGTAATACCCGCCCTTTGTGGTCGCCGTGACGCTCGGACTCGATAGATTAAAGTTGCACACCGTCTGATTTTGCAGGGCATTGCCGACGTTGAGTCGGCCGCCAGTTCGGTTGAATCCCACAAATGCCGGAAGAACGTCCACCGTGTTCATCAGCGTCGCCTTGAGGGATGCAGGCGAAAGTGACGGATTGTATGCTGATAATAGTGCCGCGGCCCCGGCTACATGCGGCGTCGCCATTGACGTACCGCTTGAGTTACCGTAACTCGAATTCGAGTCCGCAGTCGTACTGCGAATACCGATGGCCGGGGCGGCCAAATCGACCGATACGAGACCGTAGCTGTACGCCCTGGCGTCCGCGGAGTTAGACCCTCCGACGGCAAGAATGCTGGGTGAAGTATAGTTAGACGGATAGTGGGGCGCGACGTCGTTATTAGTTCCCGAGTTTCCCGCCGCGAACACATTCAGGATGCCCGCATTGCCAAGTGCATCGATCGCATCTTTTGTCGCTTGATCAAAACCACAAGCCTCCAGGCAGCCGCCATACGAATTGTTGGTGACGCGAATATTCACTCCAGCGTTCTTCATTAAGAGAACGTACCGGTACGCGTTTATCAACATCGCTGACGTCGTGTCGTTGCCGGTCGGGCTGTAGATCTTGATCGCCATCAGGCGGACGTTCCAGTTTACGCCTACCACTCCGAGGAGATTATTGCCTACGGCTCCGATGGTGCCCGAGGTGTGCGTACCATGGCCATTTTCATCGAGGGGATCTGGATCGTTGTAACGAAAGTCCCAGCCGTAGAAATCGTCGACAAAACCGTTATTGTCGTCGTCGATCGAGTTGCCATTTACCTCGCCGGGATTGGTCCAGATGTTCGCCGCCAAATCCTGGTGCGTATAACGGATTCCGGTGTCGATATTCGCCACGACGACATTTGAGCTGCCGGTCGAAAGATCCCACGCTGCCGGGGCACCGATCTTCGTCATCCCATACATGCCCGTGAGACCGAAGTCCGGATCGTTAGGGATCGCCAGAAGGCGATAGTAATAATTTGGCTGCACCGCTGACACGCCATCAACCTTTTGGTACCGGGCAATCGCGTCAGTCACGGAAAGTCCGGCCGGGAGCTTGATCCGCCGCCATCCGAGCTCGCCGAAACTTTCGATCACGCTCGATCGCAGGTCAGCTAGTCTGGCGGCCGATCGCGAGCCTTCAGTCGCTGAATCAAACTTTATTAGAAGCTCATTCGGTACATATGTATCGATCTTTGACTGCGATCTGGTGTCCGTGGCGGAGATCGAGATCAGCAAAGCAACAGAAATTATTAGAAGAATGCGCATATCTCGAACTCGGCACGTGCTCTAACGTGAGTGGATAACGATATTTTGATTATATGTACCAAGAAGCTTAAAGACCAGAACTTTCCGGCAGGAGAGAGAAGATGGGGCGGCTAGTGGGAATCGAACCCACGACATCCAGAACCACAATCTGGCGTTCTAACCCCTGAACTATAGCCGCCATACCCATTTGGGAATTTGGATTTGGGATTTGGGATTTCACAAAGGAGAAATCCGAATCGCCATTACCAGACTTGGGATCTTACAAAGAAGAAATCCGAAATCCGCATTCCCAAATCCCAAATCGAACTTACCCCCGGCACGACTTGAACGTGCGACCCACAGCTTAGAAGGCTGTTGCTCTATCCAACTGAGCTACGGGAGCCCAAAGCGAACTAAAATCTTAGCGACTAGGCCTAAGCAAGTCAAACATTAGGCAGTTTCGGCTCGGTGATCATTGACCTTCGCCAGCATCTGGTCAAAAACTTCTGTAAGATCCAATTCGCTGGTGTCGATGACGATGGCGTCAGCGGCGATGGTAAGTGGAGAATCTTCGCGAGTGACGTCACGCTCGTCGCGTTCATTGATCTCGGCGAGCGTCTGCTCGAACGTGCTGCCGCGCCCCTTTTCTTTATCTTCGGCGAATCGCCTGTGTGCTCTAGCTTCCGGTTTGGCTGTAAGGAAAAACTTGTAATCGGCATTTGGAAAAACTACGCTGCCGATGTCGCGGCCTTCGAGAACACAACCTTTCGGGTCGCGCTCGCCTATCTCACGCTGATGCCGGACCATGATCCTCCTCACGTCCGAGATTGTAGAAACTACCGAAGCGGCCTGTGCGGCCTCGAGCGTTCTGATCTCGGTTGAAACGTCGTCAGCATTCAAGATCACTTTCAGGTCATCCGGTTCACCGACGAGTGCGATGTCCGACGACTCGACGATTCGTGCGACTCCTTTCTTATCGTCCAGACCGACTCCGGCCCGGATCGCCGCTAACGCCGCCGCGCGGTACATTGCCCCGGTGTCGAGATACAGCAGTCCTAGTTCTTTCGCGAGCATCTTGCCGAGCGTAGATTTGCCCGCTCCGCTTGGCCCGTCAATGGCAATTATCATCGTTTGAGGCAATCGATTTCTTGATCTTGGCCGGTAGTTTATCAAAAACGAGCTGGTAAGACGCCCCGATAAGTGATTTCAGCTCATCGGGCGTGACGGCGTCAAGATTTTCAATGCGGACCCATTTGTATCGACCGACGTAGGCCGCTGGATCGATATCTTCGCGCTCAATCAGTTCGGCAAATGTTTCGGGAGCGCATTTAAGCGAGATTCCGCTTTGCACCGAATCGGCGCCCGACACGCAGAACATTTTTTCGCCGACACTAAAACAGAGGTCGGATCCCCACTTGATATCCTCGGTCGCGCCGGGAAAGGCAAGACAGAACTTTCGCAGTTGTTCTATGTTCATCTTTGTTCCCCTTTGCGAATTTAGTCGTCTTTGCGTGAGATAAGAGTTTCACGCAAAGCACGCCAAGTTCGCAAAGGTCAATTTAGTAAATCGCACAGAGTGGTGGTCGTCACCTCAACTTCAGAGGGCGAAATATCACGATGCATCACCATTCGGATCTGGTTTGTCGAGATGGCAATAGCAAGCACACCGCCGTCCTTCAATCCCGCACAGATCTCGCCCGCGGTCTTACCGGTCTCCGAAACATCAAAGATCACGATATTCGTTACAACTTTCGAAGGGTCGATCGCGATCCCGCGTATCCCGGTCAGGCCTGCTGCTAGCGAACGAGCATTCTCGTGATCTTGATGAAGCCGCTTCGGTCCGTCCTCGAGCGCGATCAACCCGGCGGCCGCGAGTATACCGATCTGCCTCATTCCGCCGCCGAGACGTTTCCGCCATACTCGGGCTTCGCCGATAAAGTCTTTCGACCCGAGCAGCATCGATCCTACCGGCGCGCCGAGACCTTTCGACAGCGTGAACATCACTGAATCGCAATGACGCGTGAGGTCCGCAACGGAAGTATCGAGTGCGACCGACGCGTTGAATATCCGGGCTCCGTCCATGTGAACGGGCAAGCCAAGCACGTGCGCTCTGTTGCAAACATCGATGCAATGCTCCGCTGTCATCACGCTTCCGCCGGCGAAGTTGTGCGTATTCTCAAGACAAACAAGTGCGGTCGATGTGACCCAGTACGGATGATCGATTCGCAGTGCGGATTCGATCTCGTCCCAGGTTAAATGCCCGGATCCGTCAACGCTTTTCACAGGTCTGATCGTTACGCCCGAGATCAATGCTGCCGCACCGAGCTCGTAATTCAAGACGTGACCACGCTCTTCAATAATGATCTCCTGACCCGGCTGTGTGTGAAGCTTGACTGCGATCTCGTTTCCCATCGAGCCAGTCGGCACAAACAGAGCAGCTTCCTTTTCGAAGATCTTGGCAGCACGCTCCTGGAGGCGGTTCACCGTTGGGTCTTCACCGAATACATCGTCGCCAACCTCCGCTGCGGCCATCGCCGCCCGCATCTTGTCTGAAGGTTTCGTAACTGTGTCACTGCGAAGATCGATCATTCCTGCGATCACTTTTTTATTTAATCCCAAATCAACTGCGTCTGATGAATGTAATTGTCGTTCTTCGCCTTGGTGGCCGAGGCATTCGCATCCGCGATCAGTCCCCTTCCGAGAGCCGCTAGTAACGCGACGAGCTGATCCGCGGTCGGCAGTCTGTTTCTAAGACTTGATCCGGAGCTCCTCTACATCCCAGCCCGAGCGCGTCGCTCCCGCCTGATAAGCGCTTTCGAGAAACTCCAGGATAATTTCTCTCGGATCATCTGCATTCCGGACATCGTCGTACATGAGCAATGCGAGATGAGCCCCGTTCGATTCGGCCCACTTTGCTGAGTCGGGCGTGAGGCGTTCATCCGCCAGGCCAGCGGGCTCGGGTGCTGTGTACGAATAGAACGCCGGAGCAGGAACCGTTTTGTCATCACCGAACCAGAAGCCGAAACTGACGACCTCGTGAGAATAGGCCTCGCGTTCGACGCGATTAGCACCATCTCGAACCGTCGCGGGCTTTCCGGAAAAGCGCGTAAGGGCAAGATCGAAGCTGTGCCAGAACATGTGCACCGGCGTCGACTTTCCGATAAACCGCCCGCGAAATTCCTGAAGGATGTCATCGACTGCGACAAGAATCTGATGAAACCGCTCGACGTATTCTTTGTCGTACGAATCGTTCTCGGTATCGTCAGCAAATGGCGTCGTCGACGGAGCTTCGTAAGGAATCGCTTTGATCTTCGGCTCGATGCCAAGCTTAGTGAGATTTGAAAACAGGCTCGCGTAAAAATCCGCGACTGTCAGCCCGTCGAAGAGTGCAAAGTCTTCGATCGCTCCACCGCTGGTCGAGATCCTAAGCACATGCTCTCGAAAGTCGAACTCGATCTCGAAGTTTCCGCCGCTGTAGGGGATCGTCCGCGTCGTCAATCCGCGCGGGCTGACGTAAAGCGGAACGTGCCACCAGTGATTGATCCGCGGATGCATCGTCAGGCGGATCTTTCCGACTATCTGGCAGTACAGATGGAGTGTGTTCTTTGTCGACCGCCATGCGTCGAGCGGCATTTCTGGGAAAGTGTTTGACATAATCGACGTCGCGAAATAGATCCGGGAAATATTTCAGGCCTTAACCGCGGATGGCGCGGATAACACAGATTTAAGAGGAATTTGGGACCGCTCGCTCTGATTCAAAAAGTGATCCACGGCTAACGTCGTTAATTTCCCGCAAACTCTGTCAACTATTGCCGAGCCATCGAGCAGAAAAGTCAGCCGGAAAGTTCGGCCCGTTCAAAATACTTGAAAAGCTCTACGAACTGATTCATTGGGAAGATCGGAACGTGGGATTGGAAGATTATGGTCAGCTTTCAATCTCGGTGATCTTTTCCACACGCTTTGCATGGCGGCCGCCTTCGAAGTCGGCAGCGAACCATGCCTTGATAACTTTGCGTGCTTCCTCATCAGACATGAAGCGAGCGGGAAGCGATAGTACGTTAGCATCGTTGTGCTGGCGTGCGAGACGGGCGATATCCTCATTCCATGCGACCGCAGCCCGCACACCCTTGACCTTGTTTGCCGCGATCGCCATTCCCGTCCCGGAGCCGCAAACGAGCAGACCTTGTTCGAACTCACCCTTTGAAACAGCCTCGGCTACCTTGCGGGCGTAATCGGGATAATCTACCGAATCACAAGAGTCGGTGCCCATATCGACATACTCGACGCCGAGTTCGTCCAATGTACGCTTGATCTTTTCCTTCTCTTCGTAGCCCGCGTGGTCTGCTGCAAGAGCGATCTTTTTGCCCATAACTTTATTTCCTACCGATGAATTCTAGTCCGGTTGTCGCCGCCGATGAAATCGCGGACAGCAAATTGTTTGTCCGAAGTGTCTAATACAATTATAATCCTTGTGAGTTTTCCTGCCGATGCCAGTTGTCACTAACTTTATAAAGCTTTTTGCATTCACGCTTATTGTGGCGGGATATGTAGCCGCGCAAGATCTTCTGCCCGAACTGGTAAAGCGGATCAAGCCGTCGTCCGTCGCGATCGAGACGTTTGACGCAAAGGGAAACGCACTTTCGCGCGGCAGCGGATTCTTCATCGCTCCCGACCGCATCGTCACGAATCGTCACGTTATCGAAAAGTCGAGTCGCGTTGAAGTCCACTTAATGGATGGCAAAAAGTTTGTCGTGAAAGGTGTGCTGGCGGTTGACGGCGAGGGCGACCTGGCATTGCTTCAGGTCGATGTACCCAGGGCTTTTGCGATCCCTCTTCCGATCGTGAGAACAGTCCCACAGGAAGGTGAATCGATTGTCGTGGTCGGCAATCCGTTCGGGTTGGAAGGCAGCGTCTCTAACGGCATCGTTTCGGCGGTCCGTGAAATATCAGGTTACGGAAAGATCATTCAGATCACGGCGCCGATCTCGCCAGGATCTTCGGGTTCGCCGGTCGTGAATATGTACGGTCAAGTTATCGGCATCGCGACGCTTCAGGCGGCAGAAGGGCAGAGTTTGAATTTCGCGGTCCCATCCGAGCGCATCTTCCAGCTCAAGGTGAACGACCTGCAGACATTCTCGTCGCTGACCGCCGATACGCAGAAGAACAAGCGATCATCCGCCGAGAGATTTTACTCTCAGGGCGTCGCACAACTCTCGCGTGACGATTACGGAAGGGCTTTACAATCCTTTGAGCGTGCGACCGAACTCGATGCGAATTATGCCGAAGCTTGGTACCAGGCGGGATTCTGTTACGGAGTTCTTGGCCGCCATTCCGAAGCGCTAAAGGCTTCGCGTCAGGCGATCCGCATTCGTCCTGAATGGGCCGAGGCACATATAAATATCGGAGCGTCGAGCTATGCACTAGGGCAGTTCAAAGAAGCCGCGGATGCTTACCGGCAAGCTCTTCGCATCGATGACACGCCAGACACTCAATACTCGCTTGGGCTCACGCTTGGCCGTTTGAATCGCACCGACGAAGAGATACTCGCATACCGTCGGGCGATAACGATGAAGCCGGATCATGCTAATGCTCTCGAGCGTCTCGGAGCGGCGTACTTCAAGCAAAAGCGCTGGCCCGAGTCGGCGACGACCTACGAGCAGTTGAAAACCTACAAGCCGGATGCGAAAACTTACAACGCTCTCGGCGAAAGCTATTTAGAGCTGAACAAACCCGACGACAGCCTGCAGGCTTTCAACAGTGCGCTCGGGTACGATCCCGAGTTTGATAAATCGAGATATAACCTTGGCCGGACGTATTTGAAGCTTGGCAATCCTGAAATGGCCCGAGTGCAGTACGAGATCCTGCGAAATGCTCGTTCCGATTGGGCCGACCGTCTCTACGTTTTGATCGATCCTTGAGGGGAACGACGGCATCCTGCCTCCGCTAGTTTCAAGCTCGAACAAGCCACCACCTTAGGCATTATCGTTTGACGCCGCGAAAACGACGGAGCTGCTGCAGGGTACTACGATCGATCGATCGAGTCATTTCCTATTTATCAAACTCGCTACAAAGCCGGCGCCGAAACCGTTGTCGATATTAACGACCGTCACGTTTGACGCGCAAGAGTTGAGCATTCCGAGCAACGCGGCGATACCGCCAAACGAGGCTCCGTAACCGATACTCGTCGGAACGGCGATCACCGGAACAGCAACGAGTCCGCCGACCACCGACGGCAGAGCACCTTCCATACCGGCGACAACTATCACGACCCTCGACTTCTGAAGCAACTCGCGCTCGGCAAGGATTCGGTGGATACCAGCGACGCCGGCATCCCAGACACGTCTTACTGTATTGCCCATCGTCTCAGCCGTAACGGCTGCTTCCTCTGCAACCGGGATGTCGC
>JBKJOR010000188.1:0-5367 GCA_046595575.1 Pyrinomonadaceae bacterium
GATCTCCGATCTCTGCAAAGGTCACGCCGCAATCTTCGACCGTGTCGTGCAGCAGAGCCGCCACAATCACATCAACGTCGGCGACCGCACCCGTATTCGCAAGCAGCGATGCGACCTCAAGGGGATGGTTTATGTAAGGTTGTGCATCGCTGCCTTTGCGCTTCTGACCGGTATGCTTACGGGCGGCGAAGCTGGCCGCATCGAGGACCTTTGCTTGATCATTCATACCTACTTTTGTACCCAGCTAAATAAAAAAGGTCAACGCAAACGTGCGTTGACCTAAACGAGGAGGAATAAGAAGAGTTCTATTTTATAACTTCGATCGTCAGGGTTTGCTGTCCGCTGATCAGAAACTCGGCTCGCGGCAGCGTCATTTCGCTGACGATCGTCTGCATCGCAGGTTTGATACCGCCCGCCGTTCGATCGTTATTCAACGTTGCAAGGACCGACGGCGGAAGGTTCGGCATTTCGTTCGAACCGACGATCGCTCCGTTCGTCGTCCGGAATGTTTGCAGGTAGAGCCTATCCGGCAGCTTAAGTTTATTAATTGTCGCGATCAGATCGCCGAGGTCGCGCGGAACGAACTGCTGGATCGAAGAATTCTGTTGGATCTCCTTGCCGTCGGCAACTGTTATCGACAGCATTCCCGCGGGTGTATCCGTCGGTATAGTAACCGGGATCTTTTGCGCGAATATCTTGCCCGAGATCGTCCGGGCAAAGGCCTGAACTTCCACAGTCTCGCCAGCCCTGATCTGTGTTCGGTCGATCGACATACGTTCGAGGACCGCGGTCTTGCTTCCGTCGAGAGCCTTTAGATCAAGTGAAATACCCGTGATCTCGAGATCGTCGAATCTGCTTTTCATCAGAGATGCCACCGGTGACGCAACTGCGGATGCCGCGAACTGCGTCGAATTCCCGCCAGTGAACCTTCTCAAAAGCTTGATCGACTTTTGGCCCTTGATCGCGATCTCACCTTCCATATCGATCGTCGAGTCACCGACCGATCTTTCCTGTGCGACGGCCGTGTTATAGATCGCGATATTCAATAGCAGAGGTGTGAGAAAGTCGTCTTTGGCGACTTCGAAGTTCAATGTGTCGGTCTGCCCGCGGCTCGTCGTCAGATTGATTCGAACTGGGATCATCTTCGGAGCCTGACCGAGTTTCCCAAAGACGCCGGTTGCCCGATCTTGCGTCATCGTCCCGACCATCGAATCTGGCACGGCGAGTTTGAATGAGTTATTGATGTTTGGAATTACGGTTACGACGTGCGATTCCGACATTGGCAGATCCGACGTCCCGAGACTTAGGAAGGGATGGCCGAATGCATAGACCTTGTCCCCGTCGCGCCAGGTCACCGTTCCCGCAGCTGCGAGGCTGTAATCGCCCCGAGTCAGCTGCATCGAAACCGAATCGCCGCCGACGAGTGTCTTATCATCCGCTTTCTTAAGAGGCGATATCGCAGCCGAGCCTCCAACTGCCGAAACCGGAAGAAGCCCGGCTTGCAGAAGCTGCGGTGCAAAAATGTTGAGCGTCTCTTGCGAAAAGCCCGTGAACGTTATCGGCGTTGCGATCGGCTGAAACGATTGGCCGGCGACGGCCATTAACAGGGAATTACCCGATATGCCGGACAAGAGCCCGGTCGCAGCACTTCTTGGATAATTCGCGGTCCAGTTCGTCGAGGCCAGCTCCACAAACGAAAGAGCTCTCGGTTCGGAAGCTGTCGGCGTACCGCCCTCCTTTCGTTCGAATATCGAGATCATTTGTTCGATCGGCGTGATCCCGCAGATCGGCTCTTTCGAGAATGGGAAGCTATAAGAGATCGCCCCGGCTAATTTTCCGTTGATATAAACGGGTGATCCCGACATGCCGGCGAAAACGCTAGTTCGATCTGCACTTCCACCGCTAATACGGCCGACGATGAGGTCCTGCTTCGGGCCGATCGCACCGGGGACGATACCCAGGATCTCGACATCGAACTCTTCCGCCTCACTCCCTCGAAAGACGGTCAGAGCCTTACCCCTCATACCTTCCTTCAATTCCGACAGCGGCAGGAAGCCCGCCGCCGTCCTGTCGGCCGGATTCTGAGAGACCAGAGAGGGAACCTGAGCGACTGCAGCAACGGAAAGTGCCCAATTTATCGCTATCAGGACGAAAATTTTACGGTTTAACATCTTTAAAATAACTTTCTTCAGGACGCCAAGTATGGTAACATTTCGACTGGCACATCTGAAGCCTTTTCCTTTAGGCTTCTTCGTAAGAGTCCCATCTTCTTTCCTGAGTTGCACTACATCCAGAAACCCTTCTTATGGCTAAAAGTATCCGCCTTCTTAAAAGTTTTTATCGTCTTCTGCTTCCGGTCGCCGTTCTCCTTGTTCTCGCAGTCGCGACCGTCTCCGTATGGCTGGTTCACGAAACGGCTCACCCGGTGAGCGCCGCCTATCTTGTCACGCCGGCCGTCTACGGAATGCTGAGCGCCCGGGGAGCTCAGGTGACGGATGAGAACTGGTCAAGTAAGGATGGTTCGTCGGCTCGCGGATGGCTTCTGCGGGGAGCTCAAGATGCCCCGGCCGTTATTCTCCTGCACAAGTACGGGGCAAACCGGTCACATGTATTGAATCTCGGAGTAAAGCTTAACGAGGCTACAAACTTCACGATCTTGATGCCGGATCAACGCGGTCATGGCTTGAATCCGGCGGTGAATTACACCTCTTTCGGCGGCTGTGAAGCGGACGACACGACCGCAGCGATCGAATTTCTACGCGGGCTCAAAACGCCCGAGCAGTTTACTCTCGTCGGCAAGGACATCGGAATCTACGGTATCGACATGGGATCGATCGCGGCGATCGCCGCCGCGACACGTAACGACAGCGTCAAGGCACTGGCTCTCGATTCGGTGCCGATGAACGCGGATAGCTTGCTTGCATCAACCGTCGAGAAGCGGTTTCCGTTTGGCAGTTCGCTAACGGCAAAATTCGCCCAGCTCGGAACGCGTCCGTACTTTTTTGAAGGTTGCTTTAGCCGCGAGACTTCTTGCGAAATGGCGAATGCGCTGTCTGGTAGAAGCGTCTTATTGCTTGGTGGTCTGGATGCACCGGATTTTCAGGAATCCACGGCTAAGCTGAGCAAATGCTTCCCGGCTAATTCTTCTGTCGAATTGAAGACTGATCTAAGTCCGTCCGGTTACAGCATCATCGATGCTTCGATCGAGCATTCCGAAAGCTACGATCAGCGCGTGATAGATTTCTTTCGGCAGGCTCTCGGCCAGCCAGCAATTTGATCGTTACAAGTCGATCTTCTTTTTAGAATGGCCGTTTGTCTGAGCGGCCTTTACTATTTCAGCGTCGCGCTCCATTCTCCCGACAGCCTCTAAAAGAATCGTTCGAAGCTTTGTGAGCCGCTCTATGGTCGAGGTCATCTCGATCATTTCATATTTGACCGCGTTGTCGAGGTTGAAAGCGGCCGCGACCAAAAAAGAAAGTTGTTCGGGTTCTGTTCGAGGGATCTCAGGAAGAGTCCCTCGATTGCCGCTCAGCTTAAACGCGGCTTTAGCGATCCGCTCGAACAGATCGAAAACTTCATCCGCGATCATCTGGACGACCGACTCAGTTTCAGGCTCATCCTCAAAAAATTCGACTTTACACGAGAGATACGTTTCCGCTGGATCCACGTAATCGAGAAGTCGATAACGGATCAATCCTCCCGCAAGAATATTAGATCGACCGTCCGGAAGTCGGCTCGTTTCGCGGACCTCCGCGGCGCAGCCGATACTCCCGACTGGAGGCCTGTCCAAAATCGCTTCCTCCGGTTCGAAGAGCGAGACGCCAAAGAGGTTCTTGCGCAGTTCAATGTCCTGGAGCATCTGGCGGTATCGCGGTTCGAATATGTGAAGTGGAAGAACCTCGTTTGGTATCAGAACTAGAGGAAGAGGGAACAGCGGAAGCTGTTTGATTCCAAGCACCTTTTCTGACGCCTCCGACATACGGACTCTACAGACTCAGTTTACAACCGACCCGATAAACTCTGCGATCTTCTCTGGTTCTTCGTCGCTAAGGGCGAGACGCTTGGCGCCGATGACAGCGTCAGAGACGTTGTCCGCCCGGCTCTTGAACCGGTTGTCGCGGAGGACAAGGTCTTCGACAACGCGTCGCTCCAGAATCTCTCGGCCTGCATCGTCCGGTACGTCCAGGGCCACCGCATATTCTACCGGTATGGATATATTCTTCAACCGAACGTGCAGAGCGTCGGTAAGCTTTCGCGCATCGTCGCGAATACGCTTGGATTCGATGAGGGAGTTCGGGAATCCGAGTTGTCCCCGGAGCGTGATCTCGATTATCGGCGCCGGAATGCCGTCCTCACGCGATCTCGCCCTAATCTTAACCTCATCGAGCACGCCGGCCGTTACTCCGGCCGGTCCCTCGATCCCGGTCACGTCGAATGTTAGCCGCTGGAACGGTCGCTGTTTATAATCCTGAATGTGCTTTGCCGTGACCCGGTTTTGGTCGTCGACCTCGACCAGGAACACGCCGCGTGTTTCGCGATACTCCGCTATGTTCGTCACTTCGATCGAACCCGGATTGAACGCCCAGTTGTCGATCTCGTAATGCATGTGCGTATGCCCGAGCCCGACGTATTCGGTCACGGTTTTCAGCTCCGACAAAGCCGCGATCGAAAGCGCCGGGATCGGGTGAGTCTGGTGACCTTCGACATCCGTATGGAGCATCAGGATATGGAAAGCACCCTCGCGACGGTTTTCTTTAATAGCCTCGGTGAGCATTGGGATCGCCCAGTTCGCCTGAGCACCGTACCAGTGTGATCCGAAGATGCGAGCCCGGCCGAGATCGATAAATCCGCCTCGTCCAGCCTCCCAAGGTTTGTAGACTATGCGGCCATCCTCGTTCGAAGGTTCCAGCAAGGACAGGAGATTCCAATTCGCGAGCGACCGGAGCCAACTGTAGTCGCTGTCACTAAATTTTTGATCGTGATTGCCCTCTATGGTAACGACCGGAATACCGGCGTCTTTGAGCATGTTCAGTCCGGCAACGGCGTAGTTCATCGTCTCGGGAGGCACGCTGCGTTTATGAAAAAAATCGCCGCACATTATCACGAACTCTACGTTCTCTTCGATCGCGTATCGCTTGAGCACATCGATCCACGCGTCAAAAAAATCACGCGGGCTCTCCGGCAGTTGATACCGTGTGCAGCCGAGATGAACGTCGGAGATATGGAGAAACTTCATGACGAAAGTTTATCACTTTGGAAGGTTGGTGAGTCTATCGAGTCGGGCGAGTCTAGCGGGTCTGTAGAGTCTAGCGGGTCTGTAGAGTCTAGCGAGTGCGTCGGGTCTGTCGGGTCCCGTGCCGTATAGAC
>JBKJOR010000236.1:0-4899 GCA_046595575.1 Pyrinomonadaceae bacterium
GACGGTCGAATAGTTTTTCATTAAGATCCTCCTGAGAGTTCGATTTAAAGTTGACGGACCGATTGACTTGTTTTGGGTAGCAAACACAGCTGATGTCGAAAGGGGGACTTTGAAAAAACAGCTGCTCTCGATTGCTTGTGAGAGGTAGTCTAGCACAATCGTTTGACGTCGAAACAGTTTTTAAATATTACCTGTAGTTAGCAGATGATATGTGCTTTTGCGCGTTTCGCTTCTAGTGTTCGTCAGACCCCGCGGGACGTGTCGTTCGTGAAAAATAAAGGCCGGACAATGTAGAATCACCCGGCCATTCATCCGTTCGGATCACGATAATCGTGATTGCCCCCCCCCCCGAAATGACACGGGGAAAGGCCGAAGCTTTATGAGCTTCGGCCTTTTCTATTTATCACCTAAGAGAGGTCAGTGGTCGTACCGATGGTCGCATGATCGGCAGCGGTCGGCAGATTCCTGCGTCCAAAAAACATGTGTCGCCCTTTTTTTCCCGCCACCAAAGTCGAGTTCGTAATCGGAACTGCGGCCATTGGCGGACTGGCGGACCAACTGGCCCCAGTTGTGCGGAGCATCCGGGTCGTCTCCGTACGCGTTTTCACTGAAGACCGTGAAACCGACGGTGGTCGTGCTATCCAGGTGCTGATAAATGGTCGACAGTTGCTGATAGTCGTGACTATTCGGACTGGGATTCCCCAGATCGTTTGAGTAGTCCATGCAAGTGTTCTGATCCGAGCCGTCTTCGCTGGTGTGACCGAGGCCGATGGTGTGACCGAGTTCCTGACACATGACGTGCCGGCGGTTCGTTTCCGTATAACCGCCTCCGTTGAAGTATGAGTCGTTCATCTTCGAAGAACCCTGAGTGATGTGGCTGCCGCTGATGTTTATCGAGGCGAGGCCAAGCCATCCGTTGAAGCCATACGATGCGTTACAGGATCGGACCTGCCCACTGACCATAGGGCACCGCTTGCGGGTTCGCGAGGTGTCGTCGCTGGCCCCAGCGATCATATTCAATGCTGTGGACGTCGACCAGTCTGTCTTTGCGGAGCTAAGTTCGCTGTCCCAGTCAGGCGTATTGCTGTCAACAACTTTGAGATTGAACGAGGCAGCTGTCCTGGCCCAGTGATAGTTATTCCAGGAATGGGAGGCACTTGTACCGACGGGAAATGTCAACGCCGTCACCGATGCGATTGCCGCGATGACCACCACTAAAACCTTTTTCTTCATTTGTAAGCTCCTGTTTTCTGAATCTGACTACAAAATGAGCTGGTCGTGAAGCGACCAAAAGCATAATGCCGTGATTATAAAAAAATGATGAGCAGTAATTTTGGAGCAGTAACAAAACTTACGTCGTTGAACTTTGTGGTGGGACGATCATACAGCAAAAAGTCAGGAACCTCCAAGCTTTTTTCTTTCGAGCGCTGCCGCCGCTATCTGACCTAACTTTGCGGCAAATCGACCGAAGCCGGCAAATCGATCGTCTCGCGTAAATCCTTTTACATATCTCGCATAAATTTGCTGTGCGATAACGGCTATCTTAAATGTCCCGAAGATGTAATAGAACAGAACGTTCAGAACATCGCGCCCAGAGGCGACTGAATACATCTCCACAAGCTCGTCCCGGGAAACATTCTCAATCAGCACGCGCGGGTTGAACGGCATACGCAACATTTCCTCACCGGCGTCTACGGACATCCAATAGCCGAGGGTCGTTCCGAGATCCATTAGCGGATCACCCACCGTCACCATTTCCCAATCGAGCACGGCCGTGATCCGGGTTAGATCATCGGGATCGAGCATGATGTTGTCGAACTTGTAATCGTTGTGAACGAGTGAGGCTCCTGACTCAGGCGGGATATTTTCACTAAGCCACGCGCTAGTACTCTCGAGCTCGGGCAGGTCATCCGTCCTGGCGCTAAAGTAGCGTTTCGTCCACCCTTCGACCTGGCGACGGCAATAACCTTCGGGCCGGCCCAACTCCCCAAGCCCGGCGGCCTTGTAATCAATCGAATGGAGATCGACAAGGTTTGAAACGAACGCCTTACAAACTCCTCGCTGCAGTTCGGTCGAGCGTTCCAGCTCTATCGGAGTCTTGCCGCGAATGATCAACCCACGTCGGCGCTCCATCAGATAAAACTCGGAACCGATGATTGATTCGTCGTCGCAGAACATGAGTGGTTTTGGTGCGGGGTGGTAAACCGCAGCCAGTTTCGTCAGGACATCGAACTCGCGCCGCATGTCGTGGGCGCTCTTAACGGTGTTACCAAATGGCGGGCGGCGCAGTACGAACTCAGCCGAACCGATCCGGACGAGGTAAGTCAGATTCGAACTCCCGGCCGGAAACTGCTCGATGCCTAAATTGCCGGCCGGGAGGTTTGATTTTGATTCGAGGTAACGGGACAAGTCTTCAACGCTTATCTCCTCGCCCGCGCGTACCGAGGTTGTTTCCCGGTTCATGAGTGATTCGATTCTACGTCGCCCGCCGGGGTTTTCCTAGCTGTTAGAACTCGGGCAAAAATTAAGACTAGTTCATGGATCGTCAGGAAACGTCTTCGTCGTCGCATCGGCACCGTCTGACAAGAAACCGATCCAGCCAGTACGGTGCCGAAAGCCAGCGACAGTAATACTTTTTAGGGTTTTCGTTTCGGTACTTCCTCTATTAGGGGTATCGTTCCATCTTCATCTAGTGGGGTGTTTATCAACTCCCTTCGCGTTGTGTTGTTTGCGGTGTTGCAGTCGTCGTTATATGGCGATTCGTCCCCCGCGTTAAGATGCGAATAACGGAGTCTGATCTCGTATCTTGTCCGACGAGTCTCCGTTACGTTATGAACGGTTGCGAAATGAAAGCTCCTGCCGGGATCAATAATTTCGGGGAGGAATATTCGCGAAACAAAGCGCGGCCGCGTTACGGAATCCGTTATATCGAACACTGCGACGTACTGCCGTCCCGGATAGCCTTTATACGGGTGGGTCCTCGTAATATTAAACACATCGCCGCTTATTTTCTTACTCCGTGAGGTTAGAAGAGTCACGGCAAAATGGGTGACGGCGAGATCAGTACACACCGCTCCACTCGGCGGCGGTGTTACGATGACCCCGCTACCGGACGGCGTCGGTGTGGGACTCGGCGGCGTTACGATGACCCCGCTACTGGACGGTACCGGGGTGGGACTGGGCACCGTTACGACGACGCCGGATCCGCCACCGATTCCAAGGCTTAAGGTGAAGCGAGCGGTGTCGCCAGCCGCAACGGATATGTTGATAGTGATAAGCAGCGTTTGAGCGCTCGGGATCGTGAAACGTTCGGATCCGCTGCGTATTGTTTCTTCACGACCGGTACTGGCGCTAACGTATGCCTCGGCCGAACAGCAATCCGGCCCGCTTAAAGCAACAGATATACTAGCTCCGCCCATGGGAGCGGTGATTTGTAGCCCCATCGTACCCGGGCCGGCGCTTACGGGCATCGAGTAATAATATGTGCCCGCGGCAAGCCTTCCGGTCAGCGGTGCTGCGGCGATGGGAGTCGGATGGGCCGGGTCCCGCGATTGCGCCGACGCGATGGTCACAGTCAGCAAAAATACCAACAGTAAAAAAGTCATGCACGAAAAATACTTGGTGAACACATTAATGTGTTTCATATTTTCTCCTTCGATCAACTAAATATTTCTACTACGGATATCGTTTTGAAATTCGTCGCCTCGGTCGTGTGGCACCGATCGCTAGCACCGGTCGCGACCGCAGGTAAAATGTTGCGATTCCGTCCTGCCATTGGCTGCATCAGGGCTTCGCCCGCGCTTTCGGCTTCGGCTTTATCACCGTGATCTTCACTTCAAACGCTCCGACGTTTCCTTCGGGGGCATCGTCGTTAACAGTGAGCCATAAAATTCCGCTCCGCTTGGCCTTGATCTCTTTTACTTCGCCGTATACCCACGTCTGTGTAGCCTGGAATCTTCGTCCGCTCCCGAGCGTGATGCGTCCGGCGAGCCCGTATCGCATTTTCGTTTCGAGCGGATAATATCCCGGAGGTTGTTCGGAGAAATTCGTCGTTCCTTCCGGCCCATGAGATCCGTACGACCCGCCGACGTCCACTTCACCCTTCGCATCGAGACGCACGGTATCGCCAGCCACGACCGTGATGCCGGTGTTTACCCATTGCAGACCGGTTTCGCCGGAAATGGTGATCTCTTTCGACACGTCGGTCTGCGCCGCCGCAAGAGAGACGAAGAGAACAGCGACGGAAAAGGTTGTGATCAGAAAACTAATACACCTGTAGCGATATGCTTGAACGTTCATTTGATTCTCCGTTAGATCTGTCTAATTTACGGTAGGGAATTTAGGGGTCGATATTTCTTGGTCACATTTAATCACACCTTAGGACGCCCTGGCACAATACTTTTGCTCATATCCGGATTCAATTTTACCCGCGAGAGTCTATGAGGTAGGAGGTATCAATTCGTTAAAGCTCCAGTTCCTTAGCCTTTGTTGCTGCAGAATGATGGATCGGCATGAGGCTGACCTGTCTGCGGCGGCCGTATTGATATATATTCTCAATAGAAATGAATTTTGAGTACTCAGACAAGTGCAAAGATTACCTCGGCAGGCTGGATGCGTTCATGGCGGATTCTGTCTATCCGAACGAGCATGCGTTCGTCGATGAAATCAATTCAGGCGATCGTTGGGCGCCTCTTCAATTGATCGAGGATCTTAAGGTGAGAGCCAAGGCGGCTGGTCTTTGGAACCTTTTTCTGCCTGAGGTCTCCGGTCTCAGCAACCTTGAGTATGCTCCACTGGCGGAGATGATGGGGCGCGTTACGTGGGCTTCGGAAGTGTTCAATTGCTCGGCCCCGGATACGGGCAACATGGAGGTACTTGAAAAATACGGAACGGGCGAAC
>JBKJOR010000316.1:0-6501 GCA_046595575.1 Pyrinomonadaceae bacterium
TTGTGAACCTCGCGCTGGTTAACGAGGCACTTCTGATTCTCGTGGACGAATTCGATCGGGTCCTCGATCGTAATGATATGGTCCTCACGCGTCTTGTTGATCGAATCGACCATTGCGCAAAGCGTTGTCGATTTACCTGAGCCCGTAGGTCCGGTGACGACCACCAATCCCTTCGAGAGCGAGCAGAGATCCATGATCGCTTTCGATAGGCCCAGCTCCGCGGACGTCAGGATCTTTGAAGGGATGATGCGGAAAACCGCGCCCATTCCCTTTCGATCCTTAAACACGTTACAGCGAAAACGCGCGAGTCCGGAGATCTCGTAGGCAAAGTCCGTGTCGCTGCGAGCCTCGAACTCAACCTGGTTTCTCTCGGGCATTATCGAAAACAACAGCTCGGACATCACCTCATCGGTCAACGTTGATTCGCTGCACTCGAGCGGCTGCATCTTGCCGTCCTTGCGAACGAGCGGCGGCATGCTCACGGATAAATGAAGGTCGGACGCTCCGACCTCGTCCATCCGATTGAACAGCGCGTCCATGCGGGCCGTCATCATCAGATTCTGTTTCCGGCGATCGGTACCCCGTCGATCGACCGGTGGTAGAGTGACGTCCAAAGGAACCGTCGTGTGAGCTGTCGGAGCCTGTGACGGTATCGGTGGCGTGAACATTTCATGCTGCTGCATCTGTTCTTCGACTGACGGGACACTAACGTCGGGCTGAGCTTCGAGATCCTGTCTGCGGGCCGGAGGTTCGTACGTCGACGTGTCGGAGAACAGGGTTTGAAACTGTGGATCATTCACCGAGATAATGTCGACCGCCGGCACCGCACCGGTCTCGATCTTTGGCATCGACTCATGATCTTCGATCGCGAGACCCGGTGCCAGTGTCTCGAGCGTGAATGACGTACTATCCTGAATGTCCGCCGAAGAACTCTCGATCGGGAAAATGCTTGCATCGGCAACGTGGTCACTCGCGACCGATGGTTCGGGATCGCGCAACAGAGTTGCTTCAAGTGGGAGCGAACTCTCGATCGGGTTACCAAGAATGGGTGTCACAGTGACGTTGAATCCGGCCGGTGACTTCTGGATGGTGAAGTTAAATTTCCCGAGATTGTGCGGGTGTACAAATTGGATCTGCGGCAAGTTCGGCAGATCCTCTTTTACATCTGGCGGGATAAGCGGAAAGACCATCATGCTGATCTGCGTTCCAAGCAGCGGAGCGTCGGCGACGTCAGACTGGCCTGAGGCGGAGATGAAATAGGGCTTCTTGTTCGGCTCAAGGTGGAGCTCATAACCGGCATTCGACATGAGAGTTTGAAGATATTGATTTAGCTGTTCCATAGCGGATGTTGGTCAGTTCGAGCGAGTAAAGGCGGGTAAATACAAGTAGCAGAGCAGGGAATTGCTCACGAAAAGGATAGCATAGGCTGAAGTTGGGTGTCAGTAAAAAGATCGGGGTGGAGTTGCTAGTTTATAGTTGAAGGTTTTCAAGAGAGGACACTGCCTTCTGCCGATAATCACTCTCAACTATCCACTATCAACTAGACCGTCACCGCTTCCTGGTACTCACCCCAAACCTTTCTCAGGGCGTGGCTTATCTCGCCGACGGTAACATCATTTTCGACACACGTTAAGATCCGCGGCAAAAGGTTTTCTGTGCCGCCGGCGGCGCTCTGGAGCGCATTGATCGCGGTATCTGCTTTCTGTTTGTCCCGACGATCTCGCACGGCCCTTAAACGCTCGACCTGATCGAGCTCGATCGCGGCGTCGATCGACATGATAGGAATTGGATCGACCTCGTCCGTCTCAAACTTGTTAACTCCGACAACTACGGCGTCGTTCGTTTCGACAGCTCGCTGATACTGATAAGCCGCTTCCTGGATCTCACGCTGAACATAGCCGGTCTCGATGGCCCGAAGCATGCCGCCCATTGCATCGATCTTCTCGATATATTCAACCGCAAGCTGTTCGAGCTGATTCGTAAGTTCCTCGATCGCGTAGCTCCCCGCAAACGGATCGACGGTGTCCGCAACACCCGACTCGTGTGCGATCACCTGCTGAGTACGAAGTGCGATGCGGGCCGCTTGTTCGGTCGGGAGGCTGAGGGCCTCGTCCATCGAATTTGTATGTAGGCTCTGGGTTCCGCCAAGCACCGCGGCGAGAGCCTGGATAGTCGTACGAACGATGTTAACGGCAGGCTGTTGCGCGGTTAGAGTCGAGCCGGCAGTTTGCGTGTGAAACCGGAGCATCATCGACTTAGGATCGGTCGCTTTGAATCGATCCTTCATGATCCGGGCCCAAAGCCGACGGGCCGCTCGGAACTTTGCTATCTCTTCGAGCAAGTTGTTATGCGAATTGAAAAAGAATGAAAGCCTAGGCGCAAATTTGTCGACATCGAGACCAACATCGATCGCCGCCTGAACATAACAGATGCCGTCAGCGAGTGTGAACGCGAGTTCCTGTGCGGCGGTCGAACCCGCCTCGCGGATGTGATATCCGGATATCGAAATCGTATTCCAGTTGGGAACCTCTGCTGCGCAATATGCGAACGTGTCCGTTATCAATCGTAAGCTCGGCTTCGGCGGATAGATGTAAGTTCCGCGGGCGATATACTCTTTCAGAATGTCGTTTTGGATGGTCCCGGTCACGTTTTCGAACGAGACGCCTTGTTTCCTGGCGACTGCGAGGTAGAGACATAGAAGAGTGGAGGCCGTCGCGTTGATGGTCATCGACGTCGACACCTGGTCGAGCGGGATTCCGTCGAGAAGCGTCAGCATGTCGTCGAGAGTATCGATCGCAACTCCGACCTTTCCGACTTCGCCGACCGCGAGCGGATCGTCGGAATCGAGACCGATCTGCGTAGGCAGATCAAAGGCGACGCTCAGCCCGGTTGTGCCTTGCGAGAGCAGATACTTATATCGAGCGTTCGATTCCTGGGCGGTGGCAAAACCGGCGTACTGACGCATCGTCCAGAATTTGCCTCGGTACATATTCGAGCGGACACCGCGAGTGTAAGGATATTCCCCCGGCTCGCCGACATATTTCGCCGTTGAATTATCAGGATTGAAATTGTTTGGCAGCTCGATTCCGGAAGAGGTTTCGAAACGCTCACGTCGCTCGGTCATAATCCGGATTAGATTAGCACAAGGCGTGCATCGGGCGTTCTATACCACGATCGACGATCGGTTATCAGCTATCAGTTATCACCTATCAGTTATTGCGAAGCTAATTGGTATAATCGGCTTTCCCCGAAATAACTGACAGCTGATAACTACTTTGAATTACTACAACTACTTTACTGAGATCGAGGAGACATTTGTTCGGCGTCGAGGAAAGCACCTTTTGCTGAGTCCGATCGACTGGGCGATGATCGAGGGCTGGCAGGATCGCCGGATACCTCTTCACATTGTCATCCGCTCTATCGAAAGCGTGTTCGACGGTTTTGAAAAGAACCCACGGCCCCGCTCGATCAAAGGCTTGCTCTACTGCAAAGAAGAGATCGAGGCGCAATTTCTCGAATGGTCGACCATGCAGGCGGGCAAGGCGAGTCAGGAATCTACAGCGAGCGGCGAGGACGCACCGGATGTTGTAGGTCATATCAACGGGGTGATCGAGATGCTCAGAGAGCACAAGAATCCTGACCTTCGTGAAGATATAGAACGGGGCATCGCGCGAATGCGGGAGCTCGCGGAGAACTATTCAAATGATCTTGAGATGGCCGACCGTGCGCTGTCGGACATCGAGAGCTTGCTTGAACATGCGCTACTGACGAAGACTGACCAAGTGCGTTTGGCCGAACATCAGAAAGAGATCGCAGCCCAGCTCCGGCCATATAGATCGGAGATGACGCCCGAGAGTCACGAGCAGACCGCACGCGTCATGCTACTCAAGCGCTTGCGTGAGGAAGAGGGAATTCCGAGACTCAGTTTGTTTTATTTATAGCAAATGTTTTGAGTCTCTCTATTACATGAAATCTAAAACTGAACAGAATGAAGTGAAGCTGCCTGAGGCCGGTAGTCGAGATAAGAGCGGCATCGAGCCCGCTGGAACTTACAACGTCGGCGATCGACTCGAGGTCGAGATAGTAAAGATCGTCCCGCGTGGTTTTGGAATTGCATTCACGGCGAACCTTACAGTCTTTGTTGCTCTGGCCGTTGCGGGCGATAAACTCGTCGTTCGTCTGGCCGAGATCAAGGGCAAAACTGCTTTTGCCGAGATCGAAGAGGTGATCGAGCCTTCGCCGGATCGGATCACACCGCCGTGTCCGTACGTCGGGCGCTGCGGCGGATGCGATTTTCAGCAGATGACGTATGCTGCTCAGCTCGAAGCAAAGGTGGGCATAATTCGCGATAACCTTCATCGGATCGGGAAGATCGAGTACGAGGGTGAGATAGCGGTCATCGCCAGTCCGAAGGAATTCGGCTACCGGCTCCGAGCTCAGTGGCATATCGCCAGCCCAAGTCGGGAGATCGGATATTACGAACGAAACTCGCGCAACCTGATCGCGATCGACCACTGCCCGATCCTGGCACCCGAGCTTGATGATGCGTTGCAGCGGGTTCGTACCGATATGGACTGGACAAGCTTCTGGCCCGAGAAAGGGGCGATCGATGCCGCATGTGGCGACGGGAATGATGTATCTCTGTATTCGGAGGAGATCGACCTTGGCGGAAAAGAGATCGCCATTATGGCGGGCGGCGAGAAATATAATTTCGCCGCATACGTTTTCTTTCAGGGCAACCGCTATCTGATCGACAAACTTGTGGAGACGGCGATCGGCGATTCTAAAGGAACCCACGCGCTGGATCTCTATTCGGGTGTCGGCCTCTTTACGCTGCCGCTGGCCCGGCGGTTTGGGAAGGTAACGGCTGTCGAAGATTTTCCACCGGCGGTTGCGTTCGCGGAAAAGAACATTGCTAACTCCGGCCTCTCGAACGTCGAGATCGTCCGAAAGCCGGTCGGGAATTTTCTTGCAGAAAAAGGAACTCGAGCGAAAGTCGATTTCGCCTTGCTCGATCCGCCACGAGCCGGAACAGAAAAGAAAACTGTCCTCGATCTGATCAGGCTAAAACCAAGGACCGTTTCTTACGTGTCGTGCGATCCGTCAGTGCTTGCTCGCGATCTGCGGCGGTTCCTCGACGGGGGCTATCAAATCGAATCGATCACGGCGGTCGATCTTTTCCCGCAGACTCATCACGTTGAGACGATCGTTAGACTGACAGATCAGCGTGCATAAACGTTTCTGCACCGGGATGCCTTGCTTCGGGTGAAACTCGACGACCACTTTGGCGGGTCGGCTTAGGTCCGGGACGCAGGCGAAGATTTAGTCAACGAAATTGCCGCGCCGTGCGTATGTGTTTATGGACTGTTACGGATCACTAATCTAAACTAAGTTTATGGCAAAAAAGAAGGACGAATCAGAGGCGATCACGAAGAGCCACTTTGTGCGTTGCCGGTACTGCGGACAGAAGAATTCGGTCAAGACCGATTACAAGAACAATGCGGCGAACTGCGGCAAGTGTAAGCTTCCGCTTTCGAACGAGCATCATAAAAAGTTTGCTGATCTAAACAAGCATGCATACATCCATCCGGCGGATAGCAAGGCACTCGCGGCGCTGAAGGCGATCCCGGGCGTCGATACGTCTTTGAAGAAGCTACTTGAGTGGACGGGCGAATCGGCGATCCGAGTGATGTTCATGGCGAGTGCCGTTAAGGTGACGCCGAAGCAGTGTCCGGACCTCCACGCAAAACTACAGATCGCATGTACGACACTCGGCGTCGACATGCCGGATCTCTATGTGCAGCAGAGTCCAATAGTCAACGCTTTTACCGGTGGTGTTGAGAAACCGATAATCGTCCTTCATTCGGCGTTGATCGAGCGACTAAACGACGAAGAAACGCTTGCCGTCATCGCCCACGAGGTCGGACACATTCACGCTGAGCACGTGTTGTATCTGACGGCAGCAAGACTGATCGAAGCATTGGCGAACTTCGGTGCGGCGAAACTAATACCCGGATCTGAGATCGTCAAGTTCATAATCTCCGCGGGCATCGGAAGTGCACTTCTCGCGTGGGCGAGACGTGCTGAGCTTTCGTGCGATCGAGCCGCGTTGCTGGTTGTTCAAGATCCGCATGTCATTGGCCGCACGATGATGAAACTTGCCGGCGGCACCTTCGCCTCGAAGATCGACTACGACCAGTTCCTCGAACAAGGCCGCGAGTTCCAAAAGAATTATGATCAGAAGAAGCTCGACAAGTTCTGGGCGGACATCATCAATGCCGGTCTCTCGCACCCATTCCCGATCTGGCGCGTATCGGAGATCCTCAAGTGGGTCGAAGAGGGCGAGTATGATGAGGTATTGAAGGAGAATTAAGAAACGCGGGCAGCCATGCCCGCATTTTTTTTGCGGACCATGCCATCATTCATGCTGATAGTTCTGACGACGACACCGAACAATGACGAAGCCGAGAAGTTAGCTCGCGGGATCGTTGAAGCCAAACT
>JBKJOR010000348.1:0-3973 GCA_046595575.1 Pyrinomonadaceae bacterium
GGTTTGGCTGCCAAGATCGAGAACTGGCAGGACCGCGGTCAAAAGGAAGTTTCGTTCGTAATCGGCGGAGCGACCGGAGTTTCGCGACGGGTTGCAGAAACGGCTGATATTAGTTTATCCTTGTCGATTCTCACGTTTACCCACGAAATGGCTCGTGTGGTTTTGCTTGAACAACTTTATCGGGCGTACACAATTATTAAGGGGTTTCCTTATCAGAAATGACCGCTGCTAACTTACAAAAGGTAAAAGAAAGGCTCTTGAACGAACGAGAGCTGTTGATTCAAAAACTGAAGGGTAACGACCTTTCTATTGACGATGCGGAGACGCCGGATCCGGTCGATCTCGCCGTGAGGAACTACTCGAAGAACGTCATGCTTGCCGTTTCAGAGAATGAGAGCCGACAGTTGTCCCTGGTCGACGAAGCATTGCTTCGCGTCGAGGACGAAGAGTACGGCCTCTGCCAGAACTGCGAAAAGTCGATCAATCAGAAACGCCTTGCGGCGATACCCTGGGCTAGATATTGCCTGGATTGCCAGGAGCTCGTAGAAAAGAATCTGCTCGACGACGAGTAAATGCTCCAAACCCTCTCCCACTCGGTCCTGGCATTGATCTATCCGCAGGAGTGCCTTTGCTGCCACGGAGAGGTTGAATCGCCGGATGACGGGATCGCCTGCTCGGGCTGCTGGACAAAGACAAGAATATTCGACGGAAGCGAAACGCTCTGCACTAAGTGCGGAGCTTTTTTGTTTGTAGGGGGCGTTTCTGCGAATGATTTGCAATGCAGGAAGTGCGAGGAACACAGTTACGATCGGGCCTTCTCGGTCGGGATCTACGAGCATGCCCTTTCCGCTTCGATCATTCACCTGAAAAGAAACCCCTCAATTTCGAAGCGTATCAGACAACTCCTGTCGCGGTCCCTCGATCGTATCTCGACCAGCGGGCCGCCAGTTGTCATTCCTGTCCCGTTGTCCGCAAGGCGGCAGCAGGAACGCGGCTTCAATCAGGCGGCCCTGATAGCAAAAGTAATTGCGCGGAGCGGAAATTTAGTCGTCGACGAGAATAGCCTAGTTCGAAAGATACATACGCCCATGCACCGAGCGGGAATGGATCGCAAGGCGAGAGCGATGACGGTAAAGAAGGCTTTTGACGTCGTGAGGCCGAAACTCATCGAGGGCCGCGACATACTACTCGTTGACGACGTTCTAACCTCAGGCGAAACTGCATCGATCTGTGCGAAGGTCTTAAAGGAAAGCGGCGCGGCGACAGTCAATATTCTGACCATCGCACGCGCCGCATAATCGTCTGCGAAGCAATTAGGGAGCGTCGTACTTAGGAGCAGGAAGATCGGTGTCCACCCCAAACGTGGTAAACACGGCGGCACCGGTAGATGTGTTCAAGCGATACCAGGTCCCGTTGCTCGGACGATAGACCGCAATGTCATCCAGGCCATCTCCGTCATAATCGCCAACTGCCGGCACGTCGCCTTCGGTTCCCCATCGTGTGAATTGAACCGCACCCGTCAAACTTCGAAAAATATACCAGGTCCCGTTAGAGGGTCTGAAGACGGCGAGATCAGCCTTGCCGTCATTGTCCCAGTCCGCCTGAGCCGGAATATCACCGGTCAGTCCGAACGGACGCTGCTGCCATTCACCGCCGTCACTGTTGATCCAGTACCAGACGCCAGTGCTGGGCCTCCAGACAGCGATATCAGCCTTTCCGTCGCCGTCATAATCGCCAACTACCGGAACATCTCCGTTCACCCCGTACTGCACCTGGACGACTGAACCGGAAATCGATCTTAGGATGTACCAGGTTCCCGAAGACGGTCGATATACAGCGGGATCGGCCTTTGCGTCGCCATCGTAATCGGCTGCCGCCGGAATATCGCCAATGCCAAACTGGTAGAACGTCGCAATGCCGTCGCTGCTGCGGAGGTAATATCCTTCACCGGTGGCCGGACGAAATATACCGATGTCGCCGATGTTGTCGCCGTCGAAATCTTCGACCGTCGGAATGTCACCGTCGTTTCCGAACCTCTGTACCCGCACCGTGGAATTCGAACTATGGAGCACCCACCAACTGCCGGTCGACGGCCGGTAGATGGATATGTCGGTCCGCAAGTCCCCGTCAAAGTCCGCGGATGCTTTTGCCCGAGTTATCCGGCTGATGCTGGACCCGAAGGACGCATATAGTTCGTTATTCTCGTCCTGTCCGAATGAAATGATATTCCCTGTCGGATCTTGCAGCACTTGGATAGGCAGCGAACCGCCCCAACGCATGATCTCCGCCGTACAATAGTCGCTGAAGATATACGAGTTTGGGGGAAGGGACCCTTGAGTTCCGCGATAGAAATAACCGCCTGTGATAGAGCACCGAGGACTCCCGGCCGCGCTACTGTACTCAAAGACCGGCATTGTATAGTTCGTCGGGATACAGAGGCTCGCATCCAAGCCCGTACACGAGGTTCCTTCATAGACACGCCATCCGTAATTAGCTCCACCTTGGATCAGATCGACTTCTTCGACTGAGCCCTGACCGACATCTGCCGCCCAAAGTGCTCCCGTCGTGTCGTCAAACGACCACCGCCATGGATTCCGCATCCCGATCGCCCAGATCTCCTGACACGTGTTACCTGAAGTCGTAGATCCACCGTCGCACCGAGTCGTACCCGCACCCTGAAACGGATTTCCGCTCGGGATTAGATATTGCACCGGTGACTGGTCCGGAACGTTCGGATCGATCCGAAGCATTTTTCCGAGAAGCTGCGACCGATTCTGCGCACGATTACCCGGATCGTTGGCGGAGCCGCCATCGCCCATCCCGATGTACAGGAAAGTACTGTCCGACGGTCCAACACCAAACTCGATCATGCCACCGTTATGGTTACTGTTCGGCTGCGGTATGACGAGCAGTATGCGCTCGCTGTTGAAGTTACCCTGATTCGGATTCCCCACCACCGTTGTGTATTCGGCGATCACCGTCGCACCATCCGACGCCCGGGTGTAATTCACATAGAACTTACCGTTCGTATCGAAACTGGGATGCACGGTCATCCCCAACAGCCCCCTCTCGTCACCTAGTCCGCCGATAACAGGGATCCTGGACGACAAATTGATGAAATCAGTAGGCGTCCTCGATCCCGCCTGCAGCAACCGGATCAGCCCCGTCTGCTGAACAATGAATTTCTTGCGACCGCCACCCGGGCCGTCGTCCCGGAAAAATACCGGCCGATCGAGCCCCGACATAAACGGTTGCAGACGGACGGTGTACGGTGCGGGCACTCCTTGTCCGAAGCCGATGGAAGCAAAGAGTAATATGGCGAATAAGAACGCCAGGCGGTAGCTAAGTTTATTCATGTTCTCCCCGAGTCAGTACGTAAGGCAAAATAGATACAGAAAATAGTGCAGGCGAGTTGTCCTTGAAGGTACTTCTAAAATTGTAGCGATTCGAGATTCCTAAATGCAACATTTAAAGCCGGTAGCGAACTCGCTCCCGTCTAAGGTCGGCATCGCGATTGTCGAGATTCTGCAATCGCATCGTCACATCGGCAGTCATCTCGAGTCCGGATGTCACACCGCGCTCGAGATAGAATGAGCCGGCGGCGGCGATCATCGCAGCATTGTCGGTCGATAAATGAGGCGAGGGAAAATAGACGGGAATGTTCAGACGTTCAGCAGCCTTCTTCGCTTGCGCACGAAGCGCCGTATTACTCGCAACGCCTCCCGCGACGATCAATGTTCGGGCGCTAAGTTCATGCGCCTGCTTCTCAGTCGTATCGACCAGCGCTCCGACGACCGCGGCTTGAAAGGATGCGGCAAGGTCCTTGATCTCCTGAGTCGGTGCTTCACCTTCCGCCAGCGGTTCAATTCCCTTCTCTTTCACGTAACGCGAAACCGCGGTTTTCAGTCCGCTGAAGCTAAAGTCGGGACGCCCATCCGAAATCTTAGCGCGTGTAAATTTTACTGCCTTCGGG
>JBKJOR010000376.1:0-13389 GCA_046595575.1 Pyrinomonadaceae bacterium
CTTTTGGGTTTGATCTGGTAGTGTCGTGAACCCGAGAGAGATTCACGGATATATTTTGGTTTTCCACACCTTCTGTGGAAAAATGCCATGTTTCCACAGTATTAATTAGTTCAAGTCTTTGTAACTCGGAGACTTTTAGCATTTTGCACACGGGCATGGCGCAAGATTCGTGAAAAATGCCGAAGCTCGGCTCCCGAAAATCGTGTCTCGTTTTTTTTCTAGCAGTGCTCCCCGTGATCGCCGCTGGTGAGGGATGCACTTCGCGCAAAATTATCCCGCAGCCTGGTTACGATTTGACGACGATCGACAGCGCGCATCGAATTAATATAAATGTTGCTGACCAGAGGGAACTCGAGAAACTCCCACATGTTGGACCCGCTCTCGCTGAAAAGATCGTCGCATACCGAAAGCGATACGGACCGCTTCGGAAGATCGAACATTTGCTTCTGATAGATGGTTTTAGCGAAAAGCGTTTCCGCGATATAAAAAACTTTATTACAACCGAATAGAACAAGAGCATCTCCCAATGCAAAATTCTCCCTCCGCTCGAAATTTCAGCCTGTATCCGATGCTATGGATAGCGACTAGTTTCGCTGTCGGAATCGCGCTCGCCGCCGGAACCGTGAATGGTATCTGGATAGCCGCCACAGTCGCTGTTGCTGTTACCGCGCTTTCTTTGGTGAGACCAGGTATTGCAGGAGCGGCCATTCCGGTTATCTTCGTTCCGCTCGGCATCGCTTGCTATCTGATCGAAGTGGGAAGCATTGCGGACGATCGCATCAAAAAGATCTATGACAACGCATCTATCACTTCGGGCGAACCTGTGGAGATCGAAGGCGTATTGCGAGGGCATCCCGAACCGGCGTACGGGGGTTATTTTCTCAGGATGCGTGTCGAAAGGCTTACGTTTCGTTCTGACCTGCGAAGTGTTTCCGGCGATGTGCGCCTGTTTACGACTGTCGACGATAGCGAGGCGGTCGCCGAATACGATGAACTCGATCTGCGGTACGGTTCGCGAGTCAAAGTCGCGATCCGCCTCGAACGTGAAGAGCGTTTTCGGAATCCTGGCGTCGCATCGAGGATCGATCTGCTCGATCAGCAGGGAATCGACGCGACCGGAACATTGAAAAGCCTGGTTCTGATCGAAAAACTTGGCGAGGACCCTGTGTTCCGGCCTCTCTCGCTGGCCTACGATGCGCGCAAGTATTTGATCGACGCATTTCGCCGGTCATTTTCGGAAGAGACGGCCGGAGTAATGATCGCTTCGCTTCTCGGCGATAAATACTTTCTTGACCGGAACACGGCGGAGATCTTCCGCGAAGGAGGAACCTTTCATGTACTCGTCATTTCCGGGCTGCACATAACATTCATCGGCGGACTGACGCTTTGGTTCGTATCTTTCCTAACAAATCGAAACCTTTACCAATTCCTTCTCGCAACAAGTTTTCTTTGGGCGTACACCTTCGCGGTCGGAGCCGAGATTCCCGTCGTTCGTGCGAGTTTGATGTTCACGATACTGCTGCTTGCCCACGTGATCGAACGTCGCGGCACACTGCTGAATGCGCTGGGAGTTTGTACGATCATTTTGTTGGTTTGGCGTCCGAGCGACTTGTTCTCGGCTTCGTTTCAACTAACCCTTGTAAGCGTTGCGGCGATCGTCGCTTGTGCGTTTCCGATTATCGAGAAACTGCGAATCGTTGGACGCTGGTGCCCATCCGTCGAAACTCCGCTGCCGCCGACGGTGCCTCGCCCGATGCGCCGGTTCTGCGAGCTGCTTTACTGGAACGAGGAAGGCTGGCGGATCGAAAACCGCAGGCAGATATGGTCGGCAAATCTCTTCAAGGCCCCTTACTTGAATCGGGTCAATGCGCCGAACTTTAAGAGCATTCTCGCCTACTTATTTGAAGGCGTGCTCGTTTCAGTGATCGTTCAGCTCTGGATGCTTCCCCTGCTCGTCATCTATTTTCATCGCGTATCTCCGGTGTCGGTTTTCCTGAACCTATGGGTCGGTATATTCCTGGCGATCGAGAGCTTCGCGGCGCTTTTTGGAATTCTGCTTAGCGGCGTCAGCCTTTGGCTTGCCGCTCCGCTGATCGTGCTAACCGAACTCCTGAATCAAGCCATGATGTCCTTGCCGGCATGGACGTCCACTTTCGACGGCATAAGTTTCAGATCGCCCGTCTATTCGGGCTACATGAAACTGATTTATTTGATCTATGCCGCCGCGGTTATCGCCACAGCGCTCCGGGTTTTCAAATGGGATCCCTTCGCACACCACAAGCTTTACACTCGCGTCCGGGCCGACGTTTTTCTACCGGCAACAGCGACACTCTTCGCCCTTGTAGTTGTGTTTCACCCTTTTTCGGCACCGCGAGCCGACGGAAGATTGCGCGTGGAGTTCCTGGATGTCGGGCAGGGTGATTCTACACTCGTAACCCTCCCGAACGGCGAGACTATTCTCGTAGACGGTGGCGGTAGCATGGATTTCAGAAACGATGAGGGCGACACATTCGAACCCGACTCGCGTCGGATCGGCGAATTTGTCGTCTCCGAGTTTCTATGGGAGAAAGGTTACGACCGAGTTGACTACATTGTGGCGACACACTCGGATGCGGATCACATACAGGGACTAACGGACGTCGCTAATAATTTTCGCGTTGGCGCGCTGCTCGTTTCCGCCGCGTGGGCCACGGATCCCAAATACGCAGAGTTAAGCGACGTGATCAATACGCGGAATGTTGCTGTCACGCAGGTCGCACGCGGTGACATCCTGGAAGTTGGAGGCGCGACGATCGAGATCTTGCACCCGACGGCTGAAGCCTCAGGCAGTCTTTCGCCTAATGACAGCTCGATCGTAATTCGGCTGAAATTCGGATCAACGGTTTTTCTATTGACCGGCGACATCGAACAGGCAGCCGAACACGAGCTTGTCTCGCAATACGACTCACCCGAATCTCTCAGAGCGGCCGTCGTGAAAGTTCCTCATCACGGAAGCCGGACGTCATCTACAGCAATCTTCGTTCAGAAGGTCGGCTCGACCGTTGCGATAATACCGGTCGGGAGGAAGTCGCGATTCGGCCATCCCGCACCAGTTGTCGTTGACCGATGGACAAACAGCGGGGCCGAAGTATTGAAGACGGGCGAAAACGGGACGATCACCATCACGACCGATGGAAACGGCATTAGTATCCACTCCTTTGTCCGATAAAAAACGGAAACGCTCAGAAAATTCGAATCTCGAATCCTTTGAGCGTTCCCTCAGTCGTCGTGTTTAGAGAGACTATACGAAAGCAAGCCGGGCAGTGTCAAGCAATCTAAGGAATCACATTAACAAACGACGTTTAACCTAGTGTTTGAAATGACGAATTTCGGTGAAGGCCATGGCGATGCCGTGTTCGTTTGCAGCAGCGATCGACTCGTCGTCTTTTATCGAGCCCCCCGGCTGAATTATGGCGGTGACGCCCATCTTTGCTGCTTCGTCCACGTTATCCCGGAATGGAAAGAAAGCATCAGACGCGAGGGCCGAACCGGCGATCGAAAGATCGAACCGCACGGCACGCATTTCAGCGATGCGGACCGAATCAACGCGGTTCATCTGTCCCGACCCGACACCGATAGTCTGGAACTCGTTCGCAAGAACGAGCGCGTTTGATTTGACGTGTTTGCAGACCCGCCAAGCCAGGAGCATTGACCGCATATCGACTTCTGTTGGCTGCCTATCGGTAACGATCTTAAGATTGGCTTTCGTGATATTCCGGAGGTCGGCATCCTGCACGAGAAATCCGCCCGAGATTTGTTTGTACTCGATCGTCGATCGTTGATCGTTGGCCGTTCGCGCCATCCGGAGAACCCTGAGATTCTTCTTGCTCTGAAAGATCTCAAGAGCCTCGGCGTCGTAATCCGGAGCAACGATCACTTCGGAAAATACTTCGATCACCGATCTCGCGACCTCAGCGTCAACTGTTCTATTGAATGCGACGATCCCGCCAAACGCCGAAACCGGGTCGGTCGACAATGCCCGGCGGTACGCCTCTGCATTAGTCGCACCGACCCCGACCCCGGATGGATTCGTATGCTTGATTATCGCAACCGCGCATTCCGCGAAGTCTTGTACGAGGTTCCACGCGGCTTCGGCGTCAACGTAGTTGTTGAACGACATTTCTTTGCCGTGCAGCTGTTCAGCATTCGCGATACCGAACTCGTCGGTTGTGTAGAGTGCGGCTTTCTGGTGTGGATTCTCACCGTATCGGAGATCGGTGAGTTTGGTAAGCTCGATGCCGATTTCAGAGGTCCATCCCGTTGCTACAGCTTCCGGTTCCGACATTCGCGGGTCACCTTCAGATATTTCTTCCGACTCAATAAAAACCAAATTTTGCAAGGGGTTCAGAGGCTCTATCAATTCGAGTTGATCGTCACTGAGCTGTTTCGCCAGGTAAGACGATATGGCGAGGTCGTAACTTGCTGTTCGAGTGTACGCAAGAACCGCAAGTCGCTGGCGAGTTTCCAGTGAGACAGCGCCGTTGTTCGCCTGCATTTCTTCTATCAGTCCCTCGTAAAGCTTCGGATCGGTAACGACAGCGACATCGCGCCAGTTCTTCGAAGCCGAACGAATCATAGCCGGGCCGCCGATGTCGATGTTCTCGACCGCATCCGCAAGCGCGACGCCTTCCTCGGCGATAGTTTCTTCGAACGGGTAAAGATTCACGACGACCATATCGATCGGATCGATGCCATGCTCATTCATCGACGCAATGTGGTTTTCGTTATCGCGGAGTGCGAGGAACGCGCCATGTATCTTTGGATGAAGTGTCTTGACGCGACCGTCCATCATCTCGGGAAAGCCAGTCACTTCGGCGACATCCGTCACATTCAGACCCGCTTCGCGGAGCGTCTTTGCCGTTCCTCCGGTTGAGATTATTTCAACGCCGCAATGCGAAAGGTGCGTTGCGAATTCCACAGCGCCGGTTTTGTCGGATAAGCTGACGAGGGCACGAGTGATCTTTTTTAAATGCGTCATGAGGATCGTAAGTCTCGGCTGCGTCCGAACCTCTTGCGTACGTTCGAAATAGCCTGGGGTCAAACCGTGAATTGATCTCTACCTTCAACCACCCGCTACCGGAGTGGGGTTGCCTTCCCGCTTCAAAATCGAAAAGCGGCCGTAAGCGACCGCTCAAAAAAATTGAATCAGTAATCTACCGCGTACTCGACGCGGTCGTACCCAAATTGGGTGAAAGCCCACGTGCTAGAAAAAGAAGCGTCCTAAGAAAAGAAGACTTAAAACAAACACAAGGACGTAGATTACGATTTTGATAAGACTCATGAAATTATCTATCCTCAAAAGAGTCTAGAATGCCTACGAGCAAGCAACTAGTTTAGTTCCGAGTCCTTTTCGATGTCAAAACCCTTCCCCAGAATTACCTGGATTTTAATCCTCTTGTTCGCCTACTTATCGGGGGCGAGAAGTGCGACTGCGCAAGCATTCGAGGCGGAGATTGCGATAGACGCCGGCCGCTCGATCGCCACCGTGATGGGCAAGTTCCAATCACGCGGAATCGTGCTCACGCACGTAAATCTCTCATTTGCAAGATTCGTCGCGGGACATTCGGATATCGGTAAACGGATTCGAAGCGTCGAGATGTTTGACCAACGCGGCGTTCCGGTCCCGTTCCGGAAGTTGATCGACGGCGAATACCTCGCGGAAGCCGGCGTCGTCTCATGGAGATACGAGGTGGATCTGGCACCATTGAAAGACGTGAATGCCGCCGCACACATTTCATGGATATCGGGCGACAAGGGGCTTCTCATGCTCGCCGATATTCTGCCGACAACCGAGATCTCCGGAAAACTGACGCTTCGTCTACCCGCGGGCTGGGCTGTATTTACGACGGAGACCGTAGAAGCGGACAATATTTTTAACATTCGGGATTCGGGACGCGCAGTTTTTGGGATCGGGAGCGAGTGGACAATGGTCGCGCTACGCGATCCAAACACAAATATCGATGTTCTTGCTTCGGGTCGATGGCACTTCACACCAGCCGAGGCGGCAGCTATGGCCCGCGAAATATTTCTAGCATTAAGAAATGTTCTCGGCGATGATGGCCACGGGCGACGTCAGGTAATTCTTTCGAACTTTCCTGTGACCACGGGTCCCGGCCGCTGGCAGGCCGAGACACGGGGCGATACGGTGACGATCATATCCTCCGACATGCCATTTCGAACGCAGTCGCTTCAGCGTCTCCACGAGCAACTCCGACACGAACTATTTCACCTGTGGATCCCGAACGGCGTCAATCTGACGGGCAACTACGATTGGTTCTACGAAGGCTTTTCGCTGTACCAGTCACTGAAGCTTGCCGTCGGATTAAACCGCATTCGCTTCGAAGATTTTCTGGACACACTATCGAGGGCTCACACGATCGACAGCGCCGGCTCGCAACGAATGTCGCTCATACAGGCATCAGCGGCGCGATTCAGTGGGGCGAACACCCAGGTTTACGCTCGCGGCATGCTCGTCGGCTTCCTAAGCGATCTAGCAATGCTGGAGAAATCGAAGGGAAAGCGTTCGGTCGAGGCCGTTCTCAAGCAAATCTTCAATAAACATCGGAAACCTGCCCAGGCCACGGACGGAAACGCGGCCGTCATCGCTCTGCTGAAGTCGAACAATGAGCTTATTCCCGTCGTAGAGAAATATGTGACCGGGTCGGACAATATCGACTGGACCGCTGATCTCGCCGCGGCTGGCATCGAAGATGGTGATGCCGGGCCTTTGACGACGCTGCGAGTCAAGCAAAAGCTTACCGGCCGGCAAAAGACTACACTCGACAAGCTGGGATATAATAATTGGCGAAGTTCGTCCCGAAATTCCAAATGAAGTTCAAAGCAATTTTAGTTCTCGCACTGATGGCGTCGGTCGTAAGCTTGCCCGGATGCGGCATTGTCGATCAGGCGGTAAGCGGCGTTTCAAGTGTTGTCGGCCTTTCGGATACCGCGACGGTTATCGCGAAAACCGCGCAGATTCGCACTTCGTATGCGGTTGTCGCGGCCGATCTACTGGAGGTAAAGCGGGGCGAGCGCCTCGATGTGCTCGATCAGGTCGAGTTCGAGAAGATTCTTTGGTACCGTGTGCGAGCCCGGGACGAGGCAAAAACTGAAGGCTGGATCGAAGCACAAAATGTCATCACGAATGAGGTCCTCGAAAAATCAAGAAAGCTAGCTGAAGAATTCAAGGACCTATCGCCCCAAGCTGCCGGACAACTCCGAGCCGCTTCGAACCTGCGTCTGGTTTCCGACATGAGCCCGGAGAACGTTCTGTTTAAGCTCGCAAACGGCTCGACGTTCGAGATCATGGATTGGAAGTACGTCCCGAAACAGGAAGTTGCGGACGTCGACGATTTGGCCAAGGGCGAGCAGCGAAAAGCCAAACCGACGCGAAACGAAGAGATCGAAGCAGCTAAAGAGGCTGGCGAACCGGAGAAGCTGGACGACAAGTATGACGTTTGGTATCAGATCCGGCTCGATCCTTCGGTCTCACCAGCTCCGGCTGGTTGGCTATTCGGTCGGCAGGTAGAGCTGCAGGTTCCTTCGGACATCGTCATCTTTCAGGCAAACAACCGTAAATTTGTGACTTGGCAGCGCCTTGATACCGATGTCGCTGCTAAAGTTGTCGCATCTGACAAGATCGCCACCCCCGGCAACTGGGTGATATTGTCGCGTACGAATCATGTCAAAGCCATTGACGGCGTCGAGCCTGACTTCGACGGCATCCTCGTCCTCGCCTTCGACAAATACGATCAGAGCTATTACACGGTTTGGAGATCGACGGGCGATGTTTGGGGGATGCTGCCGCTGCGGGTCGAGGGGCAGGGGGACAATAAGACCTTCATTGTCCAGCTTCGCAATAACGATGGGACGATGAGCGAAAAGCGATTTGTCGTGTTTCGGGACAAGAGCCGAATCAAGGTGACCCCGCCAGAGGACATTGGTCAGTATCAGCAGACGAAGTCGAAGCAGTAGGCGGTAGGCATTAGGCGGTAGGCGGTAGGCGGTAGGCAGTAAGCAATAAGCAATAAGCAATTAGCAATTAGCAATAAGCAGTAATCAGTAAGCATTGATGGCTCGTAAATTAATTGCCTATTGCTTATCGCTTTATCGCTTATTGCTTATCGCTAAATAACAAAATCTTGACTGAAAATCCCGACAATCCATTTCCCGAACCGGTCCAACTCGAGATAACCGATTCGATCGATCTGCACGCGTTCTCGCCGAAGGACATTAAAGCAGTAACGATCGCGTATCTCGAAGAAGCCCGGAAAGCCGGGTTTTCAATTGTCCGGATAATTCATGGAAAGGGAATCGGCGTTCAGCGAGAGATCGTCCGGGGTGTGCTTCGCGAAACTGACTTTGTTAAGGGATTTAAATCTGGCGATGAGTTCGACGGCGGGGCCGGTTCAACGGTCGTGACGCTTCATGCCGGATCACCGGTCATCTAAAACGTCCGCCCAAGCTTCTTCATCCTCCAGCTCAGGAAACGCCGCAGAGAGCATATCGTTTTTCATCGCTAGCTCGCTTCTTGCCTGGTCAAGTTTTGCAGACAATCTCCGACATTCAATCTCAAGCTGGTGGAGACGTTTTTTCCGTTCCTTGTCCAGACGATCCAGATAAAACAGGTACGTCATCTGAAGCGCAGCGACACCCGTAAGCGATAAACAGAGGCCGATAAGAACGTAAAACCACATCTTGCGATACTGGATTTTAGATTTTGGATTTTGGATCGTTGACGCAATCGCCAGTGTTACGCGCGGTAACGAAAAAATCTAAAATCGAAAATGTAAAATCTAAAATGAGTATACTCTTGACCTGCGACAGTGGAAAAGTAAAAATCGAAGGGTAGCGAAATCGGCGAAGCGTGAAATGGAATCCGGTTGCCGGTTCAGTGTTTAACTATTTGAACTAAAGAATGCAGACGCAAAATCTAAAGCTTATTTACACGCTTCTCTGCGACGACGTGCGCATCGAGATGGGAAACAAGATCTCGCTCATGGGCATCTTTCAGAACATTCTGGTCGAGCGTCTGCCCGTCTCTTTGATCAAATTTGCAGTGATAAATCACTGGCGGGGCGAAGGCAATCATCAGACGGAGGTTCGGATACTATCGCCCGACAAATCTAACCTGGTCGTCACTTCGCAGCCGACCGCGATCGAGCTCGCGCCCGGCGGATTTACCGATAACGTAAGCTTTTTTGTGAATGTAGTATTTCCCAGTGCTGGGACCTACTGGGTTCAGACGCTTGCGGATACGGTCTTGCTGGAGGAGTTTCCTCTCATTGTGACCGATTCGGGCGACATGCCGCCCCAGCCGGCCGAAGAGATCTCAGAGACGATCAACTAAGAACGTGAAAAAGTTAAAAAGGTGGGAGACCGTCGTCTTTCACCTTTTCACTTTTCCGATCTTGAAACGTCGAGTGTGATCGCAGTCCGGTAAATACCTGCATTCACGATTTCCGCTATCTCTTTCGAACCCGATACGCCTTTGTACTTCGCTGTGACCTTGACCTTGCTTGTTCCCGGCGGGGGACGAAAAGTAAATTCGCCGCTCACGTTCGTATAGGTGCTGCCCAGACTCTTTGTCGATCCATCTGTATTAACGAGTGCGATCTCTACTCTAGCGGCGGTGATGCTCGTGCCTTCGCGAAAGAACACGCTTCCTTTTATTATCACCTGCTCGCCCTGATCGACCGATAAGATCAGTTTGTCGCCAAGATCACGGACATTGCCATTCTTTATCTCGACGCCAAATTTCACGCCGCTCGCGTAACCGTCGGCATCAAAGACGACGTTGTACGTCCCCGCTTCAAGTCCCTGCAACAAAAATATCCCTTTAGAATCCGCACGTACCGTCTTCTTATCCTTTCCGTCTAAACGGGCGGTTACCGTTGCCCCGGCGATCGAGCCGCCCTTATTATTGCGGACCTTTCCCTTGATCCCGCCCTGAGCAAAGACATTAGACACAAGGCAGAAGGCAGAAAGCAGGAAGAAAAGTAATAGGTATCTCTTGTTCATCAAATTTACGCAGGTGCCGATTCGTTTTTATACTCGGTAGCTACATCATTGATGATGTCGTCAAGGCTTCGCGTTGGCTGATAGCCGATAAGCCTTTTTGCTTTATCAAGGCTAGGGACCCGCCTTTGCATGTCCTCAAACCCGTCGCCGTAGGCTTCGTGATAGGGCACGAACTGAATCTCGCTGCTACTTCCGGTCAAAGCGATCGCCTTGTCGGCGAGCTGTTTGATCGACGTTTCCTCGCTGTTTCCCAGGTTAATAACCTGTCCGAAGCATTCCGGTGAGTCGAGCAATTTGGAAAGTCCTTCGACGATGTCATGCACGTGTCCGAAGCACCTCGATTGGGTCCCATCACCGTGAACCTGGATCGGTTCATTCCGGATCGCTGAATGGACAAACCGCGGAACTACCATCCCGTACTGACCCGTCTGACGCGGACCCACGGTGTTAAAAAGTCTGACGACCACGACTGGCAATCGCGTTTCCTTAAAATGCGCGAGTGCGAGAAATTCGTCCAACGTTTTTGCACACGCGTAAGCCCATCGATGCTTGTCCGTCGCACCGGTCAAAAGATCGTCGTCTTCCTTGAAGGGAATTGACGCACCTTTCCCGTAAACTTCTGAGGTGCTCGGGATCAAAACGCGCTTGCGATATCGTGAGCAGAAAGCAAGGACGACATCGGTTCCGCGAAAGATCGTTTCGATAGTTCGAACAGGGTGCTCCATAATGAGCTTTACACCCACCGCGCTCGCCATGTGATAGACGTGGTCCGTCTCGCGGATCAGCTCTTCCATCAACTTCTCATTAAGAACCGTGTCGATGATAAGTCGAAAGCGTTCTGTGTCTTCGAGATGAGCGACGTTCGAATAACGCCCCGTTGAAAGATCGTCGATGACGGTGATCTCGTGACCCTCGCCGATTAGTTTGTCGGCGAGATGGCTTCCTACAAAGCCCGCACCGCCGGTGATAAGAATTTTCATAAAAATGTACGACGGACTGTTACTCCGTCGAGGTTGACGGGCTAACGGCCCGTCCTACGTCGATGATCGATTTAAAATAATCCACCGTCTTCTTCAACCCTTCGGCCAGTGGAACTTTCGGTTCCCAACCAAGCAAATTCCTTGCTCTTTCAATATTCGGTTGACGCTGTTTGGGATCATCCTGCGGCAGTGTCAGGTACTTGATCCTGATCTCCCGACCCGTGCATTTACCAACCTCGTTCGCAAGTTCGTTCATCGTGAACTCTCCGGGGTTTCCGATATTCACCGGCATGTGGATATCATCCGCGTCCGCGTTCATCAGCCGCATGATACCGTCGACGAGATCGCTGACGTAGCAGAACGAACGTGTCTGCGAACCGTCACCGTAAACCGTCAACTCCTGGCCGCGAAGAGCCTGCACTACAAAGTTGGAAACCACACGGCCGTCGTTCTCGAGCATCCGCTCGCCGTATGTGTTGAAGATCCGGACGATGCGTGTATCGACGCCGTTCTGACGGTTGTAATCCATCATCAACGTCTCGGCGACACGCTTGCCTTCGTCGTAACAGCTTCGCAAGCCTATCGGATTGACGTTCCCAAAATAGTCTTCAGTTTGCGGATGGATCAGAGGATCGCCATAAACTTCGGATGTCGATGCCTGCAGGATCCGCGCCTTTACGCGCTTCGCCATCCCGAGCATGTTTATCATTCCCATCACGCTCGTTTTAACGGTCTTTACCGGATTGTACTGGTAATGAACGGGCGATGCGGGACAGGCTAGATTGTAGATCTGATCGACCTCGAGAAGGATCGGCTCGGTCACATCGTGGCGAACAAGTTCGAAGCTCTTGCTATCCAGCAGATGGGCGATGTTCTGCTTTCGTCCGGTGAAGAAATTGTCGAGGCAAATAACTTCATTACCCTCGGACAAGAGCCGTTCGCACAGATGCGAGCCGATAAATCCGGCACCGCCGGTTACGAGAATTCTCATAAATAATTAACCGCCGAGACGCAGAGACGCCGAGAAGGAAAATCCCGTCTGGTCTGGTCTTTTGCATTAGAAAGTCTTCTCCGCGTCTCTGCGTCTCGGCGGTGAAGTCTCATTTTAGATGTTTCTCGAAGAAAGCCAAAATGCGCTCATACTCGTCGGTCCAACTTTCGGGGCGTACAAAACCGTGATTCTCGGATGGATACAGCATCGTTTCGAAGTATTGAGTCTTACCCAGGCGAATCAGCTTTTCCATCATCTGGATCGAATCCTGAACGGGCACGTTGTCGTCGGACATTCCATGAAGGATCAGAAGCGGACGCTCGAGTTTGTCGGCATACGTGATCGGCGAGCTGCGTTTGTAAGCTTCGGGGTTTTTGTCCGGGAAACCGAGCCGCTGAGCGGTGTAACCTGGGCTCGACGCGTAATAATTCTTCCAGTCGAACACGGGCCGCAATGCAGCGGCTGCGGCGATTCTTTCTGGCGCTCGCTCGGCAAGCATTGCCGCCATGAATCCGCCATAACTTCCACCGTATACGCCGATCTTCGATTGATTGACGTTGTAGTTCTTGACCATGTAATCGATCGAGTCGATGTGATCATCGAAATCCTTGCCGCCGAGAAAGTCGTAAACATCGGTCCGCCAATCCCGCCCGTAACCGGCAGAGCCCCGATAGTCGATGTCCAGAACGACATAACCTTTCTGCGTCAGCAGCTCATTGAACATGAACTCGCGATAATAGTTGTTCCATCCGTTGATCGCGTTCTGAAGATATCCCGCACCGTGAACGAAGACGACCATCGGATACTTCTGCTTCGCCTTCGAGTCGAAGCCTGACGGGAGGTAGATCTTCGCGGGGATGATCTTTTTGTCGCGGGAAGGAATTTCGACAAGTTTTGGAACTTTCCACTTTATCGCGCTGAAGCTTGCGGGCGTTGTGTGTGTTAGTTGACGAATCTCGCGATGCTCAGCTGGAGGGATCTGCTCGACGAATAACTCGCCCGGCTTGTTCCACTCAGATCCCTCGAAAAGAACAAGCGGTGCTTCGGGGCTATCCGATATCTGAAAATCGGTGCGCATACCTGAGCGATGTAATTCGCGAGACAGAAATCCATCTCGCGTTATCAGGTAAAGTTGTCGCTCCGCTGCGCCGAACAGCGCTGACCCCCCGCGCTCGACGCGTTTCCATGTCGACGTATAAGCAATGTTTTCTGTGGCTGTCCACTTCGCCCATTCAACCTGCCAGTTACCCTTCGTCAACTGAGTAATTGTCGTCTTGCCCGTGTAACCCGGATCGGTCGGATTCTCCTGGCGAATTACACCCGTCGGATTCGGTTCCGCCGTCGCCTTCTCAAGCCTCG
>JBKJOR010000391.1:0-11951 GCA_046595575.1 Pyrinomonadaceae bacterium
CCGAAACCTCGCTCGAAAGGCTGAGCATAAAATTTTCCATAGCGTTCAGTGAGCGTCTCGGTTTCGACGTTCAGCCGACTAGGCATCTGGAAATCAGTCCAATTGTTGCTCTGTGTCATAGTTGTTCTTTTAAAAGTCCTATTGAGCTGGCTTTGTCCCCGCGATCTTAGAGAAGAACAGACTCGTGATCGCGGCTACTTCAGCCAACTCGTTAATTATTTGCTGTAAAGCTCAACGATCAGCTGTTCGTTGATATTCTGATCAATGTCCTGTCGCGACGGGAGTCCTGAGATCGCTATGCTGAGGTCCGTTCCGCCGGGTGTCATCCATCCCGGACGTCCGCGGCCCGCTGCTGTGGACCAGGCACCTTCAACGTGCGCATTCTTGTGGCTCTTGTCCTTCACACTGATGACATCGCCCTGCTTCACCTGGAATGAAGGTATATCGACCTTACGGCCGTTAACTTCGATATGTCCGTGATTGACGAGCTGACGTGCCTGTCTTCTGGATGTCGAAAAACCGGAGCGGTAAACTACGTTATCCAAACGACGTTCGAGCATGAACAGGAGGTTCTCACCTGTCACGCCCTTCTGCCGGAGTGCTTTCTCGAAATAGTTACGAAACTGCTTTTCGAGAACAAAATATATGCGTTTGACCTTCTGTTTCTCGCGAAGCTGCTGGCCATAACCGGCAAGCATTTTTCGGCGAGCCGCACCGTGCTGCCCCGGGGGATTGGTCCCGCGCCTTTCGATCGCACATGAGGGCTTGAAACATCTATCGCCCTTCAAAAATAACTTTCCACCTTCGCGACGGCACAGCCGGCACACCGCATCTCTATATCTAGCCATAGTATTTTTGCCTTCAGCAAAAATGATTTTGGATTTTGGATTTTCGATTTTGGAATTAATCCACGATCGACCCGTCACCCTCTATCATCTTTTGCGAAAAAGTTTACAGGGAACGTACTGCCCCCCTTCTTCCTTTCGATAAACAGATCGAGCTGATTTCTCGACCAATCAAAAATCTAAAATACAAAATCGAGTATCAGACTCGTCGGCGCTTTGGCGGTCTGCAACCATTGTGCGGGATCGGTGTCGTGTCGCGAATCGACGTGACCCGGATACCTGCCTGGGCAACCGCACGGATGGCTGACTCACGTCCGCCTCCCGGCCCTTTCACCCGTACTTCTACTTCACGCATCCCCGCTTCGGCAGCTTTTCGGGCGGCCTCGCCCGCCGCTTGTTGTGCGGCGAATGGCGTCCCCTTCCGTGAACCCCGAAAACCTCGTGCACCCGACGAGGACTGGGCGACTAAGTTACCCTGCGTGTCTGTGATCGAAATTAGGGTATTGTTGAACGACGCCGAGATGTGGACGATTCCCAGTGGGATGTTCTTTCGCTCTTTCTTCTTGAACGTCTTCTTCTTTGTGCCAGCTGCTTTTGCCATCTTTTTTATTTTCGATTTGCGATTTTCAATTTGCGATTTGGTCTTTCTTTTAACGACTTCAAACTACCGATAAGTCGCGAGATCGGCAATCGCAAATCGCAAATCCTTATTTCTTGCCAGGAGCCTTCTTCTTCGCCACGGCCGCTTTACGCGGACCTTTTCTTGTACGAGCGTTCGTCGACGTTCGCTGACCGCGTACCGGCAAACTGCGCCGGTGGCGGAGTCCACGATAGCAGCCGATGTCCATCAGCCGCTTGATATCCATTTGGACCCGCTTTCGGAGGTCACCTTCGATCTCGCCTTGACCATCGAGGATTGCTCGGATCTTATTCAGTTCCTCTTCGCTAAGCTCGCGGATCTTTGCATCGGTGCTGATCGCGGCCTCCTCAAGGATAGCGGTCGCGCGGGATCTGCCCACACCGTAAATGTACGTCAAACCAATCTGTGCCCGTTTGTTGGGCGGTAAATCAACACCTGCTACGCGAGCCATATATTCTCCATTTTGGATCTTGGATTTTGGATCAAGGAATCAAATCCAAAATCCAAATTCCAAAATCGGTCTATCCCTGTCGCTGCTTATGCTTCGGATTTTCACAGATCACACGAACAACACCTTTCCTGTGAATGACCTTGCACTTATCGCACATCTTCTTTACTGACGGTCGTACCTTCATAATATTCAGCCTCTACTTGCAGCGATGTCGGCGCCGACTAGTTGGACAAACCGTAAATATTAGTCGCTAACGCCGGAAAATTCAAGTTAAGCGGCCATCGTTTCCGATCTCGGCTCATTAAGCCTTCGTTTCTGCTCCCGTGTCAGCGTCAATATCTCTGGACCATCTGGTGTAACAGCGAGGGTATGCTCGGCATGCGCCGAAAGATTGCCGTCCGCTGTGACAACCGTCCATTTATCGTCGAGCGTCAACGTTTCAGGGCTCCCGAGGTTGAGCATCGGCTCGATCGCAAAACAATAACCTAGGCGAATCTTTTCCCTTGTTCCCTGCCGGCCGTGATTGGGAATTTGCGGAGCCTCATGCATCGAACGTCCAATTCCATGTCCCGTATAGTCGCGAACGATACCGTATCCAAATTTCTCTGCGTGATCCTGGATAGCCCAGCCGATATCGCCGACGCGTTTGTTCGGGTGGCACTGCTCGATACCGAGAGCGAGACACTCTTCCGTGACGCGGATCAACTGCGCCGCCTCATCGCTGATCGTTCCAACGGGCACGGTCATCGCCGTGTCCCCAACAAATCCGTTTAGCGTACAGGCCATGTCCAGTGAGACGATGTCACCTTCAATAAGCGGCTTGGCGGTAGAAAATCCGTGGACAATCGCTTCGTTCGGTGACGCACAGATCGCAAACGGAAACGGCACCATGCCGCGCGGCTTGTAGCCGATAAAGGTCGGGATCGACCCTGCGTCGCGCATCATCTTCTCGGCCCGGTCGTTTAGCTCGAGTGTCGTGATGCCAGGAGTGACCATCTCACGCAAAGCCTCGCGCACCTCAGCAATCAGCTCGCCGACGGCTCGCATCTTTTCGAGGTCCTTTTGTGATTTTGCGATGATCATCCTTTTGCCGAATAAAATGTCGCCGATGCCGCTAACTAACCCGCCGACTATGGAACCAGTCCTCATCCTTCGCTTAGACCAGCTTCTCGAGCTCCGAGTAGATCTGCTCTAGATCACCAGTTCCATCTATCTTCTGCAGTCTGCCTGAATCGGCGTAATGATCCAGTAGCGGCTTCGTCATCTCGTCGTACGTAGCCAGCCTCGTCGCCACGCTCTCTTCGTTATCGTCACTTCGGTGCGTCAGCACGGTTTCCGGATGGTGGTCGCAGACGTTATCCGTCTTAGGCGGCTTCGAATAAATATTGTAGATCTCACCGCACACCGAGCATGAACGACGTCCGGTGAGCCGCCGAATAAGCTCTTCCCCCGGAACATCGACCTCAATCGCCTGGATCTCGTGACCTTGCTCCTTCGCAAGCTCCTCAAGTTGTTCCGCCTGGACCGCAGTTCGGGGATATCCGTCGAGGATATAGCCGTTCCGATAATCATCCCGGGAGGTGCGTTCCCGAACGATCTTGTAAGTAACGTCATCCGAAATGAGCTTGCCCGACCTCATGATCTCCTGCACTTCCCTTGCAAGCGGAGTGTCGAGCGTTTTCATCTCACGAAACATATCGCCGGTCGAGACCTGCGGAATGCCGCGGCGTTCCTTCAACAGCCTTGCCTGCGTTCCTTTCCCCGCTCCTGGTGCTCCGATAAGTACGATGATCTTGGTCATAGACGACAATTACGAATTACGAAATAACAATTACGGTTAAATCGTAATTCGTAATTTTCACTTCAAAATTGTCTAAGCTCTACGCCCCCGGAGCCTCGAACCGGCTCCCAGGAATCCTTCGTAGTTTCTCATCACAAGTTGCGCTTCGATCTGAGCGACGGTGTCCATAGCAACACCGACGAGGATTAAAAGTGACGTCCCGCCAAAGAAAAACTGATACCCCATTCCCGTCGGGATCCAGCTTAGACCTGGTGTCGCCGTAAAGAATGCGTCGAGTCGATCACCTATGAACGGCAGCCGGGCGACTCGGAAGCCGCTCAGCAGAACCTGCGGAACGAAGGCGACGAAGGCCAGGTATAAGGCCCCGACGGTCGTCAGTCGCGTCAGGATAGTATTGAGATACTCGGCAGTCGGTGCTCCCGGTCGGATACCGGCAATAAAGCCGCCGTGCTTGCGGAGATTGTCCGCGACCTCATCGGTGTTGAAGACGATCGTGATGTAAAAGAACGTGAAAAGTACGATCAAAGAGATGAACACCAACTCGTAATAGGGATCGCCGCCATGAAACTGTTGGAAAAACGCGTGAATCTGTGCCCACGCCGATGTCGTGTCGCCCTGTGCTGGCGGAAACGCCGAGAACAAGGTCTGAGGCATCGCGAGGACCGAGGAGGCGAAGATCACGGGGATCACGCCTCCCATGTTGATCTTGAGCGGAAGGCTAGTCTCCTGACCGCGAAACGTCTGGTTGCCGACGCGTCGGCTCGCGTAAGTGATCGCGATTTTTCTCCGGGCGGACTCGACGTAGACTACCAGAGCGATCAACGCCACGAGCACGACTACAAGGAATACGACACCAAGCGTCTGCACGGGATCGCCAGCTCTCACGCGTTCTGACACTTGAATTACCGCGTTCGGCAAACCGATCACGATACCAGCAAATATCAGAAGCGAAATACCGTTACCTACGCCCCGTTCGGTGATCTGCTCCCCGAGCCACATCACGAAGATGGTTCCTGTCGTAAGCGTTATGACGACCATCGCCGTCGCCCACCACGTTTCCTGTATAATGCCGTTCCGACTGAGCCAAGTAGCGACAAAAAAGGTTTGAACGGTACAGAGAACGACGGTCAGATAACGTGTCCACTGATTGAGTTTCTGACGGCCGACCTCGCCTTCTTCCTGAATCTTCTTGACCGCCGGCGAAAGCACCGGCATCAACTGCATGATGATCGACGCCGTGATATACGGAGTGACACCAAGAGCAAAGACCGAGATCGTCCGGAAATTACCACCCGAAAAAAGATCAAGAACACCGAGTAGTGTTCCGGCAACTTCACCCCAAACTTGCTCCAACCGAACCTTATTGATCCCAGGCGCGGTTACGTGAGCCCCAAGCCTATAGACCGCGAGGAGACCAAGCGTAAATAGAATACGCGTACGCAGTTCAGGAACCTTGAACATGTTCTGAACCGCGTTTAGAAACTTCTCCATATAATTCCTTTACCCTACGTTCGACGCTGCGGTGTTCAGGCTGCGGCAGCCTTGGTCTTCCTGACTATCAGAGTAGCCGTACCGCCGGCCTTTTCGATCTTATCTTGCGCGGTCTTTGTGAACCGGTGCGACGATATATTCAACGCTTTGGAGATCTCGCCGGTTCCCAGGATAACCAGGTCGTGCTTCGCCTTTTTGATCAAACCTCGCTCGTGAAGAATCTCGGGAGTGACGTCGTCGCCAGCTTCAAAGCTCGATTCGATCTTCGCCAGGCTGATCTCGACCCACTGCTTCTTGAATATGTTGGTGAAGCCACGCTTCGGCAGACGGCGTTGCAGAGGCATCTGTCCGCCTTCGAATCCCGGACGACTGCTGTATCCTGAACGCGATTTCTGCCCTTTGTGACCACGACCCGATGTCTTGCCGAGTCCGGAACCCGGGCCGCGCCCGACGCGCTTCTTTTTGTGGGTTGAACCCACGGCCGGCTTCAAGTTGTTTAGTGATAATGCCATATGTCTTCTCGTCAATCCTGAATAGTGAATCGTGAATCGTAATAGAACACTTCGTTCTATTCACGATTTACTATTCACTATTTGCTAGTCAACGATCCTCAATAGATGCGGAATCTTAGCCACGATGCCGCGCGTCGCCGGGGTATCTTGTCGCGAAACCGTCTGATTCAGCTTGGTAATACCGAGGCTCCTGACGATCTCTTTTTGCTTTTTCGCATAGCCGATCGAGCTGCGATAGTACTGGATCGTTATGTTTCCGTCTTTATTTTCAGTCTTCTTTGCCATTTCTTTACTCTCGATTTTCGATTCTCGATCGGTGTCGCCCATCAGCGATCGCTAATCGGCGATCGCAAATCGCAAATCAAACAAGTTCCTCTACCGCCTTGCCTCGCAGCCTTGCAACCTCGATCGGATCCTTCATCCGTGAAAGTCCGTTGAACGTCGCACGGACAACGTTATGATTGTTAGTTGAGCCGAGGATCTTGGTCCGAACATTGTGAACGCCAAGCGATTGCAAAACCGCACGAACGGCCCCACCCGCGATAACGCCGGTACCTTCGGCGGCCGGCTTAAGCAAAACTCGTCCGGCGCCATATTCCCCGATCATCTGATGCGGGAGAGTGCCGTCAATGAGCGGAACGCGAATAAGGTTATTCTTCGCGGCCTCAACCGCTTTTTTGATTGCGTTCGGAACTTCCTTCGCCTTTCCCGTACCGAATCCGACGTGTCCGGCTTCGTCACCGATGACGACAAGCGCCGCGAAAGACATGTTCTTACCGCCCTTCACAACCTTGGTAACCCGGTTGATCGAGATAAGCTGGTCTTTAAGGATGAGCCCGCTGGGCGATATTCTCTGTTTACTCTTAGTTGCCATTGTCTTCCTTTGCCGGCTTGTTATCGGCCTCGTTCTTGTTCAATCCTGCCTCGCGAGAAGCGTCCAACAGAGCTTTTACACGGCCATGGTAAACGTATCCGCCGCGGTCGAAAACAACCGTCGAAACACCTGCCGCCTGGGCCCGTTCCGCGATTGCCTTACCCACTTCCTGCGCCGCCGCAACGTTCCCGCCAGTCGTCGAGACGATCGATTTCTCCGTCGTCGACGCAGTAGCGAGAGTCTTGCCGCTGTCGTCATCGATCAGCTGAGCATAGATGTGATTCAAGCTGCGGAACACGGCCAGCCTCGGACGTTCGGCCGAGCCCCGAACCTTCTTTCTAATACGGCTGTGAACTCCTCGGCGAATTTCTGCTTTACTCTTCTGTGACATATGTTTAGTTAATCGTTAATCGTTAATCGCTAATAGTGAATCCTAAAAATTCTTTCTTTCTATTCACGAATCACGATTCACTATTTACCAGTTTTACCTGGCTTCAACTTATAAAACTTGTCCGCGTAACGGACGCCCTTTCCTTTGTAGGCGTCAGGCTTTCGCAACCGGTTAAGCTCCGCGGCTACCTGACCAAGCTTTTGCTTATCGATGCCCGTGAGCGTGATGGTCAACTGATACTGATTGATCGAGGTCTTGGTATTCACACGCTCGGTTTTCGCGTCGATGCCGTCGGGAAGTGCGTACTCTACCGGATGAGAATACCCAAGCGAGAAGAGAATCTTCCTGCCCTGCACATCAGCTTTGTATCCAACTCCAACCAAGTCCAATTTCTTTTCAAAACCCTCCGTCACGCCTACGACGGCGCTGTTCGCAAGGGCTCGAGCCAAACCATGAAAGGCTTTGAAGCTGTCGTCTGTCCGTTCCGCGACGAGCGTGCCATCTTCCTGCTTGAACCTTACACCGCCTGGAACAGGAGTGTTCAACGTTCCTTTCGGCCCTTTAACTTCGAGCTGCGAATCGCCGATCGTCACTGTGACGCCGCTCGGGATCGTAATCGGTTTTTTTCCTACTCTAGACATGTTTTTATTTTCTATTTTCTATTTTCGATTTTCGATTTTCGATTTTTAAGATCACAGAGATCGCAAACCGAAAACCAACGACCGTAAATTAATAGATATCCGCCAGAATCTCTCCGCCGACATTTTCGGCACGTGCCCTTTTTCCACTCATGAGGCCGCGCGAGGTCGAGACAATGTTGACCCCGTATCCGCCGAGAACCTTTGGAATCTCTCCGGCGCCGACATAAACTCGCCGCCCCGGTCGCGAAACTCGGGACAGGTGCGTGATCGACGATGTGCCTTTCGCATCGTATCGAAGGAAAATACGGATCGCGTACTTCGGCGGATCACCTTTGGTCGTAAAGCTATTTATGTAGCCCTCTTCCTTCAGGATCCTTGCAACTTCAAGTTTCAACTTCGAACCCGGTATGTCCACACGAGGATGATTCGCTGCGATAGCATTGCGAATTCGTGTTAGCAGGTCGGCTATTGGATCTGTCATCTATTCTTACTCCGTAACTCTATTTCGATCTTAGATTTTCGATTTTCGATCTCGATTTTTATAAATCGCAAATTGGCAATCGTTAATCGCAAATTTCTACCAGCTCGATTTAACTACTCCCGGTATCTGGCCTTGTAGTGCCAGGTCGCGAAGAGCGATGCGAGATACCCCGAACTTGCGCAAGTAACCCCTCGTACGGCCCGACTGCGAGCAGCGATTGCGAACCCGGATCGGGCTGCCATCTCTCGGCATCTTCTGGAGCACCATCACCGCGGCATCGACCTGTTCGGGCGTCGATCTCGGATTATTGATTATCTTCTTCGCTCCGGCTCGACGCTCCGCCCAGAGGGCGACACGAACTTTGCGTTTCTCGTTCTTTACTACTTTGCTGATCTTTGCCATAAAACTTTTAGTCCCAAGCCTGATGTCCCAAAGTCCCAAGCGTCCCGTCCCACGAGTTCGGGACCAGGGACTAGGGACTACTGTCGGAAAGGCATTCCCATCGCCTTAAGAAGCGAACGTGCCTGATCGTCATTCTCCGCAGTGGTGATGATCGAAATGTTCATCCCGCGCGTCTTGTCTACTTTATTGAAATCGATTTCCGGGAAGATCAATTGCTCTCGAACGCCAAGCGTGTAGTTTCCCCGGCCGTCAAACGCCTTACCGGAAATTCCGCGAAAGTCGCGAACGCGAGGTAGGGCGACCGAGATCAACCGATCAAGGAACTCATACATCCGGTCGCCACGGAGCGTGACCATCGTCCCGATGCTCATTCCCTGACGAAGCTTGAACGCAGCAATTGATTTCTTAGCCTTAGTAACAACCGGCTTTTGGCCAGTTATAACCTTTAACTCTTCAGTAGCCACGTCGAGGATCTTTGCATTCGCACTAGCCTCGCCAAGGCCCATGTTGACGACTACCTTTTCGATTCGCGGGACCGCCATCGGATTCTTGATGTCGAACTCTTTTGCGAGAGCTCCTGCGATCTCGTTCTTATATTTGTCTTTCAGTCTAGCCATTGTTTGATTCACCTCGTCTGGGACCCGGCACAAGATCGCCGTTACCAAACTCAAACCTATTCTTCGGTTTTTTCTTCCTGGTCCTTCTTGGGTTCTTTCTTCCCAAAGACGTTCGCGATCGGGATCACCGTACCGCTTTTCGCAATGCGAACCTTTTTCCCATCACGAATCTCGACTTTTACACGCGTCGGTTTTCCTGTATCCGGATCAACGAGGGCAACGTTCGAAACATCGATCCATGCCTCCTGCTCCCTGATACCCCCTTCGCGATTGAGTTGAGGTACCGGCTTCTGGTGCTTTTTCATTAACATCGCACCCTCGACCTTGACCTTTCCGTTACGTGCGTCGACCTCGATCACCTTGCCACGAAACGGCGTACGCTTACCGGCACTGTCGTACCTCGCGTATTCTCTGCCCGCGATAAACACGACCTGATCGCCTCGCTTTATCTTGCTGCTAACTGTACCTGTCTTAATCGTTTTCATTACTTTGTTCGTTGCTCGTTGTTCGTTACTCGCGGTTGTCGCCGACCGTTCATTCAACGGTCATCGAGCCACGATCAGCGAATAGCCTAATCAAATAACCTCAGGTGCCAGCGACACTATCTTCATGAAATTCTTTTCGCGTAGCTCGCGTGCGACCGGACCGAAAACGCGCGTACCGACCGGCGTACCGTCGTCCTTGATAAGGACGGCGGCGTTCTCGTCAAAACGTATATACGTTCCATCCTTCCGCCGAATCTCCTTGCGCGTCCTGACGATCACCGCGTTGTAAACTTTTCCCTTCTTCGCCGTACCGTCCGGAGACGCCTCTTTTACGGTAACCTTGATCTTGTCGCCAAGCCGGGCGATCTTGCTGGTCGATCCGCCGATCGGCATGATCATCACCACACGCTTCGCTCCCGAATTGTCTGCGACCGCTAACGAGGTCTGCATCTGAATCATAACTTTTTCACTCCGTTCGAAAAGTTCATTGAGTTTGTTGAGTTTTTCGAGTTTCTTAAGTCTCAAAAAACTCAATGAACTCTATTAACTCAATGAACTCTTAGAGTTCTGCCTTCTGAATGATCTCAACTACACGCCAGCGCTTTCTTGCCGACAGTGGACGCGTTTCCACGATCTTTACTCTGTCTCCGATCTTGGCTCCGAGATCATCGTGGGCCATGAATTTCTTACGCTTCTTAACGTATTTGCGATAGATCGGGTGCTTGACCAAACGATCGACACGTACAGTAACAGTGTTCGTCATCTTGTCCGAAGCAACGATACCGACTTTCTCAGCACGCTTGTGAACCTTCTTAGCCTCGCCGGCCGGAGCATCAGCTTTCGTTTCCGTTTTCGGAGCTTTGGCTGCTTTCTTTGGCTTTTCCTCAGCTACAGGAGCGGCCTCGACGGCCGCTTCTTCGGCTGCCGGTGCTTCCTCTACCGGAGATGCCTCTTCGGCGGCCGCCTCAACAACAGTTTCCTCAACTGCGGTTTCCTCGGCTGCTGCTACGGTTTCTTCGACTTCTTCGACTTTCTTCTTTGGCATTTTATTATCCCAGAGACCTGTAAGCTCTACGCTTCGGCGGTCTTACCATCTTTCTTGTTGAGCAGGGTGTGAACTCTCGCCAGAGTCTTTTTCTCACGGCGAATGTCATTTACAACCTCTCCCATTCCGAGCGTCTTGCGAAATTTCAAGCGAAACAGCGATTCTTTCAGCGCATCTGCCTGATCTTTTAGCTCAGCGGCCGTCATTTCGGCCAATTGTTCCAACTGTTCTTTTCGTTTCATTTCTAAACCATGCCTCCTTCGAGGTCAGCACGCGTTACAAATTTGGTCTTGATCGGCAACTTCTGCGCCGCGAGCATAAAAGCTTCGCGAGCGAGACCTTCTTCAACACCCTGAATCTCGTACATCACACGTCCCGGTTTAACAACCGCGACCCAGTGATCCGGAGCACCCTTACCAGAACCCATACGTGTTTCAGCAGGCTTTTTGGTGATCGGCTTGTCCGGGAAGATGCGGATCCAGATCTTTCCGCCACGTTTTACGTGTCGGGTCATGGCGATACGAGCGGCTTCGATCTGTCGATCCGTGATCCAAGCTGCCTCAAGTGCTTTCAGGCCGAAATCACCAAAGCTGAGCTTCTCGCCGCGGGTAGCCTTACCACGCATGCGGCCTTTCATCACTCGGCGGTGCTTAACCTTTTTTGGCTGCAACATAACTTCTCCAGTGGTCGGTGGTCAGTGGTCACTGGTCAGATAATAATCTCCACCGAACGTAGCCACCTAAATACTCTTCCCTAAAATCTTTCCATTAGAGCCGGTCGATCTTTCTCTCTGACCACTGACCACCGGCTACTGACCACTACCTGCGATCATCTCTACGCGGACGTCTGTCTCTCATCGCACTGCGATCGACCTTGACTTCATTCATCGGATCCGTCGTCGTTCCGCGTGCCATCGATGCATTTGGATCGAGGATCTCACCGCGGTAGATCCAGCACTTTACGCCGATGATGCCAAAGGTCGTCAGCGCTTCGGCAAAGCCGAAATCGATATCGGCACGTAGCGTGTGCAGCGGCAGGCGGCCCTGCAAAGACCATTCTGTACGGGCGATCTCCGCTCCGTTCAAACGGCCGGCGATCATTACCTTAATTCCCTGTGCTCCAAAACGAAGAGTTTCCTCGATCGTCTTTTTCATCGCACGGCGAAACATAATTCGCTTTTCGAGCTGCTGGGCGATCTTCTCTGCCTGAAGCTGAGCGTTAAGTTCTGGATGTCGAATCTCCTGGATCGATATCAAAACTTCGCGGCCGGTCTTA